>JBJEFO010000270.1:0-11402 GCA_051874135.1 Lysinibacillus sp. | reverse complement strand
AACCTTTTGAATATGTATCTTTTAAAAACAAGAACAGATTTTGGTGTTGAACCATAAGAAATCATAAACTTTTTAAACTTTGTCGTTTTTAATGTAACACAAACATAATCTTCGTAATAACACAGTCATATTGTAAAAAGGTAAAGGGGAGCAGGGGGTGTTTTGTGATTAACAAGTATATAGATAGTTACATAGTTCTTTACATCGGTCTACTCGGTGCAATTAGTTGTGTATTTATTTATTCTAGCACGGAAGTTTTTACGCAGTACGCGGGCTCATTCGTTGTCAAACAAATCCTTTTTTACATCATCGGTTTTGTACTGATGATCGGCATTGGTCTGTTACATGTGCAGCATTTAAAGAAATTTGCATGGATTTTTTATGGATTAATTGTCCTTTTGTTAATTGGTTTAATTTTTGCCCCTGAAAATATTGCTAGACCGATTAATCAAGCAAAGGCATGGTATCAAGTGAAATACATTGGTACGTTCCAGCCATCAGAGTTTTTGAAGTTTGCTTTTGTCCTTGTAGTGGCGAAAATGATCGATAGACATTACACAAAAGCAGATAAGCAATCGCTTGCGTCGGATTGTATGTTGCTAAGTAAAATTGCGATTGTGACAATTCCTCCTATGGTTCTTGTCTATATACAACCAGACACGGGCATGCTTCTTCTTTATTTTGCGCTGTTAATACCGATGATTTATTTTTCACCGATTAGCAAAAAAATTCTCATTTCTATCGCGGTCATACCGGTTACGATTGTTATTAGCATTGTCATTGCCTATTTTCAATATCACGATTTTTTTCAAGCGCAAATAGTAGAGAAACTGTCGCCACATCAAATTTCGAGGGTAAATGGGTGGCTGCAACCTTTTGAGTATGAGGATTCCTCCTACCAAACACGGCAAGGTATACTCGCAATTGGCTCGGGTGAACTAACGGGGAAAGGTTTTTTAGGGAACGATGTATATGTACCGGAAAAGCATACAGATTTCCTTTTCGCTACTATTGCTGAAGAAACGGGTTTTATTGGTGGAACGATTGTTATTTTGCTGTACTTCTTATTGTTGTATCGTCTCGTATTAATCATTATGAAAGCAAATTCATTATTTAGCTATGCAGCTGGCGCAGGAATTGTCGGACTACTGACATTTCAAATAAGTCAAAACATTGGGATGACAATGGGGTTGTTACCTGTAACGGGCGTAACATTACCGTTTTTAAGCTACGGGGGAAGTTCATTATTATCGAACTTTATGATGATCGGGCTATTATTTGCCTTTATTAAAACAGCTGATGATGATCTGAACGAGGCCTAAAATGAAGAAAAGGGGGGGAATACGTGATGGAGACATGGTTGCAATTAGCACCGAAAAAGGAGTCGCAGAAAATGATTCATCCGTTCATTAATTTTACAGTGCGTGACTTGCCACTCGATAAAAATATTCCGAAGCATTACTCGGTCTTGACGCAATTTATGATCGGTTTGGCGTTAAAAGACAGGGATGGTGTTACGTCATTATATATCGGAGAAAACGGTCTTTCGAACAAGATAGTTCAGGAGGTAGTCGTGCATTTTGATCGTCAACAAGGAGTGTATCAAGAAGGAAAACTAACTGAAATTGTGCTGAGTAAACCGAATAGGGATTCTGAATTGTCCATTCGTTTAAGAAAGATTCATCCAATCATCGATGACCTTTTCATTTTCTCAGACAAGAAAGTCGAACGAAAATGGCGCCCAGTTCAACGGTATAAAGTGTTGCCTGAATATATAAATCGTACCGATGATGAGTCATTTGATGAAGTGTTGCATTTCTTACAACAAACGTCTAAAGAAAATACAACGTTACTAAACATCAAAAGCTGGAAAGTAAATGAATACTTAAAGAAAAATGTGGCCTTACAATATTTCGTCCATCATTGTCAAAATGTCTATTTATGGATTGATGATATTGGCGAAACATCGTTAATGGAACTTCAAATATAGTGTGACGCTCATTTTAAAAAGCTGGTTCTTCATGACCGGCTTTTTTCTTATGTATATAGAAGGTGAAAAAGGTTTAGCACATATGGTTAGTACGCAACAATAAATACTATTCGCGCCTGATCAATGTGAATGCACTCTTTTTGCAGGCTCAAGCCGGGCCCTGGATGCGCGTCCGCCTGTAACGGAATATGCATTCAAGTACATATTTTGGCGAAGAGCCCTTTAAATAGAATAAATTTTACAAATACTGAAGTGCAGCATTCATTTTCAGTTTTTCCATATATAATAAGGAGTTAAGGAGGAGTGAAAAGTGGTTTATAAGTCCAAAAAAGATAGTTTAATTGGGGTTGTTATATGGGGAGTCGTACTCTTTTTACTATATGGTGTTTATGATGCAACGTTTATTAAAGAAAATATAGTAGGTGCTGTTGTAATGACGGCGTTACTAGTGTTATTAGTAAGCTTTTGGTTTCGTACAATATATAAAATTGAAGGAGATATGCTGCACATTTATTATGGACCATTTCGTTTTCAAGTCGTGATTTCTGAAATTACATCAATCCGCCATGCGAAAAATATATTTACTGGTCCGTCGTTATCAATTGAGCGAATTGAAATTACATATTCAAACTATCGTGTCATCCAAATTTCCCCGAAGGAAAAGGAGAAATTCGTCAAAGCGTTACTGCAAACGAATCCGGGTATTGAAATTTTACATAATGATTGAAAAATGGAATATTCTTTTAGGATAAAAAGAACGGGGGATACTACATGGATAATTTTAATGCGTTTGGTGCTGCTAATTGGGTAAATATTGTTGCAATGATTTTTCTTATTTTGTGCTTTTATTTTACATTAATGTATTTTCAGTATTTAAAAGAGGATGATGACAGGCTCATTAAACAATCTAGATTAGTTGCAGTTATTTGTCTAGCAACCGCTTTATTAGTTCCAGCGTTTTACAACTTTTACGTCTTTACGAAAATGATGGGATAGTAACGATCATACATAATGCGAAACACCCGATTTCCAATTACTATGGAAATCGGGTGTTTTAGTTACTCGGCAAACTTATTTAATAAATTTTGTGCAGGGACAGCATCTGCATCCCCGTCATTGGCTGCTTTAATTAGCAATCGGCGGAATTGTTGTTCCATTTCAGCTTTTAGCTCGTCTTCATCAAAAATATCGAAGTTTATTTTATGAAGGGGAATTGTTTCACATTCGCTAAAGCCATCTTCATAAAATAAATTCAGCGACACAAAATCACCATCGTCATCTGCACCTACCGAACAAGTGAGTAGGAAATCATCAGCTGTTGCTTCTGCAATAACTTCTTCGTAGAAATCTTCATCATCTAATAAATCAGGCCCTAGTTTTTTGTACGTATCTGATATTAATATGTTTAACATTTTTTTCACTCCTCTCCCCGTATTATAAGTAAAACAAACCACTTTTAAAATAAGCACAAATACTATTTCGATATATATTTGACTATGGAAAACATATCCATTACGCTTTTCATAAAACAAAGGGGGAGTTTGATGACACAGCAAAATCCATTTCAATGGGAACATCCAAAGGCGTTAGATTATAACGATACAATTCGTCGTAGAATAATTGGCTATAATACTATTTTTCAATTGATGGCGGATTTAGTTCAGGTGAATAATCCTAATCCAAAGAAGTTTTTAATTGTAGGGGCTGGTGGAGGGCAAGAATTATGCACATTCATTCGGTCTTTTCCAAACGCACAATATGTAGCGGTAGATCCGTCTGAGAATATGCTTCATTTAGCGAAGCTTCGACTAGCGGAGGAGCAACTAAACGCGAGGGTTGATTATTATACGGAGAAGCTTGAGCACGTTGTTTTTCAAGAAAAGTTCGACGTTGCAACTTGTCATTTAGTGTTACACTTTTTACAAACAACAGAGCAAAAGAAGTCATTAATCGAAGCGATTGCCCAAAATTTAGCGCCTGGAGGAATGGCGTTTTTCTCAAGCATCAATACGGCGTTAGATGATGCCAATTATGAAAAAATAATGGAGGCGTGGGGGATTGCGATGTTGCGAAATGGTGTTACAGAAAAGCAGTGGCTAGCTTTTAAACAGTCATTTGGTGATACGTTAATCCCGATACGAACAGAAGAACTAATCGAGCTATTTGAACAAGCTGGGTTTACAAATATTAAGCAATACTTTAAAGCGTATCATATTGAGGCGTTTTGTATGGAGAAAAAATAGAGGTTAGGGGGATTGTATGCAAGTATATGATCATTTAGGTAGAACGGTTTTTTATACATTCCCGCCACAACGTATCATTTCACTTTGTCCAGCCATTACGGAAACGCTATTTGCACTTGGACTAAAAGAAGAGATTGTTGGGCGCACACAATATTGTATTTTTCCTGCTAACGAGGTTGCTACAGTTCCAAAGGTTGGAGGGACGAAACAAATACAACTAGAGAAAATAAAGGAGCTTAAGCCAGATTTAATTATTTGCGAGAAAGAAGAGAATACGAAAGAAATGGTGGAGCAGCTTGCTATGCATTTCCCTGTTTATGTAGCACAAGTCGAGTCTGTTGCGGATGCTCATCGTATGATACGGGATATCGGTGCACTCGTAAATCGTTTGGATGAGGCTAACACGCTAACGACGCAAGTCACAGAGGCATTTAGTGCATTGCCGAAGCATACGGGTCGCGCAGCATATATGATGTGGCGCAAACCATATATGGTAGTTGGTGCTCCTACATATATTGATTCGGTGCTAACGACACTAGGTTTTACAAATCCGTTCGTACATTTCGAGGGGCGCTACCCAACTGTTACGGTAGATGATTTACAGCAAGCACAGCTTGATTATTTATTTTTGTCGTCTGAGCCCTTTCCTTTTAGCGACAAGCATGTGCAAGAATTAGCGGCTCATTTGCCAAATACACGTATTGTTCTTGTGGACGGGGAGATGTTTTGGTATGGCGTCCGTATGCAGCAAGGGGCGCAATATTTTAAACATATTTTACGCTAATGTTCGGCGGATAGGATAAAAAAACAAGCAAGAGGCTATGTTGTCTCTTACTTGTTTTCATTATATAACGCTAAAGAATGCAACAAAAATGATAACGATGATAGTAATTAAACCGAAAATAAAGATAAATAATAAAATCGCTGGAATAATTAATGAAATAATCGAACGAATAATGGAGAACTGATGTGCTTCAGCAACTGCAGCAACTAGAATAACAATGCTCCAAATAGATGTCACAATCATAATAATAGACACGATCACTGCAACAGCACTCACTCCATATTCAAAGAAAAAGCTTTCAGGCGATACAAACATCCATAATATATAGAATGGTCCTGTAAAGATGGCTGGGATACTGCTTAAAGAAGAAGCTTTAAATATATCCCAAAATGAACCTGAGCCTTTTAGTAGTTTGCCTATTAAAAACACAATTCCTGATGCAATAAACATCATAATAATTCCAAAAATAGGACCCAAAATAATGGCAATTAAGAAAATCCAAACATATGAAAAGTCAGGGTACAGCTCAGAATCCATAAATCCAGAAAATCCACTCGCGATACAGCCTATTACAACAATCATTAATGCATACACGATTGTTTTATGTTCAATTACATAGCGTGCAGTTTGCTTAGGATGTAGCCATACAGAAAGAAAAGGATTCAAAAAAACACCTCCAAGTTAAAATTATTATAAGCATAACAAATAAAATGAAATAAATGGTATTTTAATAATAAATTACTGTTAAAATGATCATGTTAGTTAAAAAAGTGTATTAATTAACTGTATTTTTGTGTTGCATATATTGTTTGTAGTTTGTTGCTTTCTTTAATGCTCGTTCTTCAGTCGGAATGCGTATCAATAGCATGATGGCGTTTAGTATTGTAAAGCAAATTGCAGTGAAATAAGCCTGGAACATGAGCGGTAGCAAGGCAATTTCAATACTAACGACTAAGTAATTGGGGTGACGTAAATATTTATACGGTCCTTTTGTTACAACATTTGCACCAGGTAAAATGATAATTTTCGTATTCCAAAAAGACCCTAGTGATGTTAAACACCAAACGCGAAGCCCTTGTACACATAGGAACATGACGAAAAACAATAAAAATAACGGGGAAGGTGTTAAGTTAAAAGTACTTACTTCGATTAGAAGACTTACAAAAAAGCTAACATGTAATAAAATCATCAATGGGTAATGGGAAGCACCAACTTCATAAGCACCTTTTGCACGCATATTTTTTTCATTTCTTTTCGCAATGACGAGCTCAAGCAGTCTTTGCACTATGACAATCGATAAAATGATATAAAAAATCAACTTAATCCCTCCACTCCAGTAAAACCGCTTCACCACTAAAACCTGGACCTAGTGCTACTAACAGTCCGAGCGTATTTGCTTCATTTTCCTTTAGCATAAATTGCTCTAAAACATAGAGCACAGTTGGCGACGACATATTGCCGTGATGTTTTAGTACATCGCGGGAAGTATTTGTTTGCTCCGTGCTTAACTGCAATGCTTCCTCGTAGGCGCTTAAAACTTTCTTTCCACCAGGGTGGGCGACAAAATTAACAATTTGCTGTGCCTCTACTTCATGTTCACTTAAAAACGTGTGGATAAATGGACCGAGCCAATTAGCAATAATAGATGGAATGCTTTTCGAAAATACAACATGAAAACCTGAGTTTTTCACGTTCCAGCCCATTACATCTTCAGAGTTAGGCATCCATTTTGAAGCACTTCCTTGAATGTGTGGCATCGGTTTATCTTGATTTAGCTCTACTTGATCGCCACAAACGAGAGCGCAAGCAGCACCATCTGCAAATATCGATGTACCGACAAGATTACTTTTGGAATAATCGTTTTTTTGGAATGTCAGACTGCACAGCTCGATACAAACAACGAGCACTTTTGCTTTTGGATAGGCTTTGCAATAATCAAAGGCACGACTAATACCAGCAGCTCCGCCGGCACAACCAAGTCCCCAAATAGGTATCCGTACAACACGATCAGAAAAGGGCAATATATTCATTACACGTGCATCAATACTAGGTGTAGAAATACCGGTGCTACTGACGAAAAGAATGGCATCAATTTCTTCTGTAGAAATAGAGTTTTCTAGGAAGATGCGATTTGACAAACAGTTTTTAATGACGGTCACACTATATTCAGTAGCTAAATGGATATAGAGCTCATTTCGCTCTTCAAAAGTATGCTCTTGTCGATACCACTCTGCCGGTACACAAAAATGACGCGTCTCAATTTGACCATTCTCAAATACTTTTAATAGTCTTTCTAGCTTAGGGATTTTATGCTGAAAAAGCTCTTTTGTTAATAGTTCAATATTCGCTTGAGGCATTGAAAAAGGCGGTGTATATGTAGCAATTGAAGCAATTTTAGGCAAACGCATTTCTCCTTCTAAACATATACTTTCTTTCAATGTATTGAGGAAAGAGGGGAAATATACAAAAAATGAGCTGTCCTAACGATTGTTAAGCAGCTCATGGAAGATTAATGCAAGTATTTCCCTTGTTGTGGGATGGCAAGTTTATCGAAATCCTTCGCAAGCTTTGCCAAATTTTCACGTAATTCGTTTCCGTTAATCGGGATACCGTGTCCCGTTACAGCAATCTCTGGTCGCAATGCTTCTAATAATTTAACAGATGCCCATGCCTCGTCCCAATCGGTTGTCAAATATTTTGGCGGACCACTTAATTCTTTATCCTGTATTAATACTTTATACAACGATTCTTGCTTTACTGTGACAAACGCATCGCCCGTAATTAATACACGGTCAGAGTTTCGGAAAAAAGATACATGTCCCGGGGAATGTCCTGGTGTATGTAGCCATTGCCAATCCGGTAAATTTGGAACAGAGCCATCTTCAGGCAGAGGCTTAATATAGCTACCGAGCGAAATCGCGTCATTCGGGAACATAGGAGACATACGAGCAACAAGCCCTCCACCGACAGTTGAATCAGGTTTCGGATAGTCCTGTTCACCGGTTAAAAAAGGAATTTCTAGAGGGTGTGCATATACAGGAACGTCCCAATGCTCAATTAATTCGATAATAGCACCGACATGGTCAAAATGGCCGTGCGTTAATAAAATCGTATCGGGTCTTGCATGGGGACCAAAGCGCTCTTCAGCTTCTTTTATAATCGCTTTTGCAGACTTCGGCATTCCGGCATCTACTAATGTCCAACTAGTATCTTTTGCGGGATTACCGATAAAACACACATTGACGACCTGTATCGTCAAACAATAAATATCAGGAATGACCTCTTGTCCAACCATACTTAAAATCGATGTTACAGGGATGTATTTATAATCTTTACCATAATGTATTTGCTCGTCCATTTAAACCCCTCCATTTTTACGATAGTTATATTTTTTTCATTAACTGAGATGGTTATACATATATCGGGAGTTATTTCCTTCATAAAGTGTTAGTTTAGTGCGCAATTGGTCAAAATGCATATGAATATACAATTTAGGAGGGACAACATGAGAGCAGTAACGTTTCAAGGAATGAAAAACGTAGAAGTAAAGGAAGTACCAGATGCGAAAATCGAAAAGTCAGATGACATTATCGTTCGTATTACATCAACAGCTATTTGTGGCTCTGATTTGCATATTTACAGAGGCTCTGTTCCGACGACGAAAGGGTTTGTCATCGGGCATGAGCCAATGGGTATTGTAGAAGAGGTAGGACCAGACGTGACGAAAGTGAAAAAGGGAGATCGTGTCGTCATCCCATTTAACATTTCTTGTGGGGAATGTTTTTACTGTCAAAATGAGATGGAAAGTCAGTGTGATAACTCAAACGACAATACGGAGCTAGATGCAGGTGCTTATTTTGGTTATACAGAACGATACGGCAATTACCCTGGGGGACAAGCAGAGTATTTGCGCGTTCCATATGCCAATTTTGTCCCGTTTAAAATACCGGAATCTTGTGAATTAGAAGATGAGGCGTTGCTTTTCATGTCGGATGTATTGCCAACAGCGTATTGGAGCGTGGAAAATGCAGGGGTGAAAAAAGGCGATACCGTCGCAGTACTTGGCTCTGGTCCAGTTGGATTAATGGTTCAAAAATTTGCTTGGATGAAAGGGGCAAGTCGGGTCATCGTTGTCGATGCGCTGAATTACCGATTAAGACATGCAGAAAAAACAAATAAAGTCGAGACGCTTAATTTAGACGAATTTGAAGATGTAGGTATGCAAATACGAGAAATGACAAAAGGTGGCGTAGATGTTGTCATTGACTGTGTTGGTATGGATGGCAAGATGAACATATTTGAAAAAATAGAACAGAAGCTGAAATTACAGGGCGGTACATTGAGCGCTATTGAAATAGGCACAAAAGCAATCCGTAAATTCGGCACGATTCAATTAACTGGTGTATACGGTGCAAAATATAATTTATTCCCACTAGGTAATATGTTTGAAAGAAACGTAACACTAAAAATGGGGCAAGCGCCGGTTATACACTATATGCCGATGCTATATGACATGATTGTAGAGGGGAAGTTTGACCCGACGGATATCATTACACACAAAATGAAACTTGAACAAGCTAGTCAAGCATACCAGCTATTTCACGATAATGAAGATGACAGCATTAAATTCGTATTAAAACCGTAAATATATAAAAAGGTAGCTTGTGGATAATAAAATCCCAAGCTACCTTATTTAAATGACTCTCAGATGTATCGATAAAGAGAGGGAATGTAGAGTGGTTTGTGAAAACGTCTGAGAGTGATATGATTATCTAGTTACCAGAAGAATGCACCTGCTAGGGCAATGCCTGCAATTGCACCAATCGCAATACCGTAGCCAAATCCAGGACCGCCCCAGAAACCGAAGCCATAGCCACCAAATCCGCCTCGTGGTTGAATATACACCATTTTTCGATCTACACCTGTAATTCTACCGACATGCTTCTTCCCACATTTGTCTGTAATACATACCATTTTCCCTTGATATTGTTTACATAAATTGTACATATCAGATTGACCCATTTTCTATCCTCCTTTATCTTAGACTACTTAATAATATATGTAGGACAAATTGCTAGACACGTGCTATTTGTCTACAACATATACTAAGAAAAAAAGGATGAGAAAAGATGCCAGTTATGAGTACACAAAAAGTGCTTTATAAAATTAGTGAATCGTGTCAACAACGACCGAAAAATCAATTAGCTGAGATTCAAAGTGAAATCATCGCTACACCACTTATGAAGTTATTTCCGGACGCACCACCAGAAGCAATTTATCATGAACTTTTGAGAAACGGCCTATTTGAGCCTATCGAATGGGTTCATTTAAATAAAACAGTGCAGCAATTAGAAGAGAACAATGTTTGGCAAGTTGTAAAAAAAGAATATAAACGGTTAAAGAAATTATGGAATGGACCGAAAGTGAACATTTATATTTATCCATTAACAAAAAAAAGGCCGAAAATTGCAGGCATTAAAGCAAATAAAAACGGTGTAGCTTACAATGGCGCACTATTTTTATTTGTTTCAAATGAGCTATCAAAAGAAGAATTAGCAGCTTTATTTGCCCATGAATATCATCATATTTGCCGGTTACTTTATTTAAAAAAAGCGCCGTATGAAATGCAATTGAAAGATTCGGTTGTCATTGAGGGAATGGCAGAATGCGCGGTGCAGGAAGTATACGGTGAAAAATGGCTATCTCCGTGGACAAAACGTTATTCCGTGAAGGAAGCACTTGCGATGTGGGAGCA
The DNA here is from genome assembly GCA_051874135.1 of Lysinibacillus sp. Classification (GTDB taxonomy): domain Bacteria; phylum Bacillota; class Bacilli; order Bacillales_A; family Planococcaceae; genus Lysinibacillus_B. The sequence continues at coordinate 630 of JBJEFO010000270.1, read as the reverse complement.
GTTTTTTGTACCCGCTTTACATATAAAAGGAGTGAACAATCATCATCCCTTTTTATATGGCGACAAAAATAAAGGACTACCGCTATGGGGTGGCTACTGCATAGGCTACTACATCGTTCAATCGTACTTACAAAATCACGGACCAATCGAGCAATCTAACTTATATAAAATACCGACAGAGGAAATCATTGCAGGCTCGGATTTCTCTATTAAATAACGAATTAAATATATCGTAAAAGTGTACGTATGTGCCAAGTTCGTATCGTTCAGTAGCATAGGCTAGAAGGTAATGTAGGTTGAAACGATTGTTAAAGCAGTAAGGGGGGAGAGCATGGGTGTTGTAATTGTATTTTTACAAATTATACTTAGCGTAGCGTTTTTTATCGCCGGAATTGGGAAATTAACAAGCGCAAGAATGTATGTCAATGCCTTTAGAAGATGGCGATTACCGCAATCGTTCCGTTTTGTAGTAGGTAGCTTAGAAGTATTCGCAAGTGTTCTTTTATTTGCAGGTATGTTTAGTGAGCTATTCCTCACGTTTGGTGCACTCATTTTAGTCGGAATTAGCATTGGTGGTATACTCGTTCATCTTAGTGTGAAAGATCGCATACAAGAAATGCTGCCGATTAT
>JBJEFO010000269.1:0-2624 GCA_051874135.1 Lysinibacillus sp. | reverse complement strand
GTGTTTTTTCTAAAAACCCTAATTCCTCTAAATCTGCCATCTCATTGCGGATTGTTGCTGGACTAAATGTAATCCATTCCTTTTTGGAAATTTGGCGAGACCCAACTGGCTGTGCTAACGTCACAAAGTCATCAACGATTACTTGTAAAATTTGTAATTGCCGATTTGTTAACATGCTCATCACCTCTGTTAGCACTCATTAACCTCGAGTGCTAATACTAATAATAAATTAACAAATCCCAGTTTTTCTGTCAACGGAATCGCTCAATCTTCTAATAAAAATTGTTGAAACACTTCATTTCCGACAAATCGTCCCTTTCGAGTTAGACGAACACCATATTCATCGCTTTCAAGAAGCCCATCTTTTACAAGTCCTTCTATTACTTTACGATACGTGTCAAAAATAGTTTCATTAAATTTCCGTTCAAATACTTCATTAAATACCCCATCCGTTTTACGGAGACCTAAAAACATTTGCTCCTCTTTACGCTCCGTTTGTGTTACTTCATGCTCATGCACTACCGGACGACTCCCTGCTTCTACTGCTTCCATATATTTTTTTATCGGACCATGGTTAGAATAGCGTACACCTTCTAAATAACCATGTGCACCGGCACCAAAGCCTGCATATTCATCGTTATCCCAGTAAATCTTATTATGAATAGAAGAAAAGCCCGGCTTTGCAAAATTGCTAATTTCATACTGCTTTAGACCGTGAGCTTCCATTTCATTCATTAAAACATCATACATATCTGCCTCTAAATCTTCTGTCGGCAAAGCTAATCGACCTTTTGCATATTGAATATAAAAAATCGTTTTCGGTTCGACAATTAATGAATAAGCTGAATAATGAGGCAAATCAAGCTGTAATGCTAAACGGAGCGTCTCTTTCCATTGTTCCATCGTTTGATGCGGAAGACCATACATTAAGTCGATACTAATGTTGTCAAATCCTACTTTTTTGGCAAGCGCAATCGTTTCATATACATGTTCATTGGAATGGGTACGTCCAATTTTCTCAAGTAATCCTTGATCAAATGACTGTACGCCCATACTTAAACGATTCACACCGCCATTAAACAACGCACGAAGTTTATCTTCAGACAATTCATCTGGATTTGCCTCCGAACTAAATTCAACTACATGCTCCATTGGAATATGCTCGCGAATAAGTTCTAGAAGCCGCGTTATTTGAGATGCAGAAAGCGCAGTTGGGGTGCCACCTCCTAAAAAAATCGTTTCAATACGTTCAAAAGCTTGCGGCATTTGTCGAACAGTCATCGCCATTTCCATGCCAAGCGCTTCTATATATCGATCAACGGGTTGATTTTTAAAAAACACTTTATTGAAATCACAGTAATTACAAATTTGATGACAAAAAGGGATATGAATATATACTCCTCGCGCCATACAATCACTTCCCTTACATTTACTTTGTTCCTTTTCATTGTACCTATTCATAATAAAAAAACAATTTTAGCGGATAAAAATACGTTTTCTACATATATAAACATAAAAAAACCGTACTCGCATAGCGAACACGGTCTAACTATTAATCCATGAAAATAGGTTGTTGTCTATTTAATAACATTACTAAATCAATTGCATTTAAATTTGGAAGCTTTGATGAAAATCCAATCGCCTCATCTGTTGAGCGAAACGGAAATGCTTCTAACTCTTTCGTCACTTCATATTTACCTTCAACTAATTGCATTAAGTATAAACGCACTGTTGGACAGCATGATTTCGTATAATCTAAGTTTTCACCGGCTACTAAAATTGCAACATCATTTGAATTTGGACTAATGATTGTATCAAGCGTGTTTAAACCATCCAATTCAAACCATTCTGGTACATTAATTTCGATTTGTTTTGTCATTAAATCATCTCCCAATAAATTAGTTTGGTAGTCACTATGTTAATAGTGCTAATCAACATCACAAGCGCGATGTCGTTACCATATTGATGGAATAGCTGCCAACCTAACTATATACTTACATACTATAATATTATCTTTCAGGCGTACTAAAAATTCATGCTCCTAAATTAAAATCGTACTATGTAATGTATAACTTAATATTACTATTAACTCTCATTCACGACAAGCATAAAATTAACAAAAGTTTTAAAAATCAAACTATTTTTAGTAACACTAAATACATTTTAGTAAAATATACCTTTATAATTTTCGTTTCAAAATAAGGCATTTTGTCTTTTGTTGTGTTTATAAAATATAACTTATCAATGATTTATAATCTTTACTTTCTAAAAATAGAATGATTATAATGCAGTATTAATTATATACAGCATGAATGTACCAACTTTAAATTTTTTTCATCTTACAGACGATTTTTTTCAATATGCTATTAATTTCACATTCTTTTCACATATCTCACGTTATTTTTACCATATTTTGTAATACGTAAAGATTACTATTAAACATTTTATGGGTTTTTATACAAAAAGAAACGGATTTTTTCAAATCCGCTAAATAACATCAAAATACCATTCATCATTTTGCTTTGTTTTCGTTAATTTGTCATTAGAAACACAGTATTCTAAGTATCCGATTACTTCAGACATCACTAAGCCAAAGCTTTTCTCTAGCTTTTCTCGGTACATCT
>JBJEFO010000268.1:0-11428 GCA_051874135.1 Lysinibacillus sp. | reverse complement strand
ACGTGTCCTGGCTTCAGGACATTGGCTTTTCACAAGTACATGTAACAGCTGACTGGCTACCAGAAGCACCACATGAAGAAAGCGAACGCATCTTTATCCGCGCGGTGAAATAACGTATCTATTAAATAGAGACAGGTCTTGCATATAAAATAAAAGAATAGACAATGGAAAACAGCGCTTGGCTTCCGAGCGTTGTTTTTCATTTTTTAATGTCTAAAATACACAAACGAATTGCATCCGATTAAATAGTACCACCGCGAAAGGTGAAATTTACCTCATTGCACTCCCATTATACGTTCATATATAGAACGCTTTTCCTTATTATTCCCTAGATAAAATGCCCCTTTTTCCACTGTAAGTTCCATGCCATAATTAAGTAAAATTCTTACTTTTGATCAAGGGGGATTCTAATTGAATAAGGGAATGATTTGTTTTTTATTTTTTATTTTATTTTTATTCGGGTGTAATGAACAGGAAACTACACAACGAGAAGAACAAACGAAAGAATCAGAGCCAGAAGAAACAATTGAAGTCGTTTCAAAAGAAGAAGACAGTAAAACGGATTTAATGAAAAGTATAGAAGGCGTAGTGGTAACAGAAACATTAGAACAATGGTTGGAAGCTAAGCCGGGTATTCTAATTGAAGACAATCGAAGCGAAGAAACGTCTGGATGGCCGTTTATGTCATGGGGATTAGGGGAGAAATCAAAGAAATACTTAGGAGAGATAACGGGGGCAACACAGGACGTCGATTTGCTTTTCAAGGGATTAGTATATTTATATGGCAATCGATTTTATAATGAAGTGTTAACAGAACAAATCGACTATGTTCCCCAGTTTGCAGAACCATATTTGCCGGAACCGGAATTAGTAGTTAACGCTGAATCAAAAACACCTAAACCTGATTATGCTATTTTACTGCTTGATGCCAGTTCTAGCATGCTTTCATCTGTTGATAATCAGCCTAAAATAGACATTGCAAAAAATGCAGTTAAACGCTTTGCGAATACGCTTGGTTCAGATAGTAACATTTCACTTATTGTATATGGGCATGGTGGCACACAAAGTAACAGTGATAAACAGTTATCCTGCTCAACAATTGACGAGATTGTACCAATGGGATCATTTAAGGAGGAACCTTTCTCAAAAGCCGTAAATGGAGTGGAAGCAAAAGGATGGACACCTTTAGCGGCAGCCATTAAAAAGGCACACCAATTGAGCATGAACTATGATGGGAATATTATTGTTTACATTGTCAGTGACGGCAAAGAGACATGTGATGGTGATCCTATAAAAGAAGCTAGTGAATTTGTTAACAACGAAGAAACGAGACATGTAAATATTATTGGCTTTGATGTAGACCAAGAAGCAGAGAACCAATTAAAAGCAGTAGCAGATGCAGGTAACGGGGAATATATTTCTGCTGACACAATAGAAGATTTAAATTCGAGTATCACTCAAAAATGGGTACTTCCAAGCATGTTAGATATTAAAGGGAAACAACTAAATTCTCCAAAAAGTAGTTTTGGCTATCTCTTTACCCAAATGGACGTTCAAAATAAAAGCTCAACAATATTCTTTGCAGTAAATAGAGAAACGAGCCGATTTCACACCTACATCGATTTAATGAAATCCAATAAGATGATTTCCGAAGAAGTGCATCAGCAATTAATAGAGAAAAATGAAGCTTATAAAGAGAAATTGCATACAATCAATGACGAATTAGAAGTGAGAAAGTTACAGGAAGTTGACGACGAAGTAGAGCGCATCGATCAAAAAATAAACGATTGGGCCGCTCGCATGGAAGCACTTTATGAATCACGTCCCAAAAACTAATATTGGGTGGTGTTGCTTGGGACTGCGCATAAGAGTCACAGCGTCGTTTTTTGCGTTGTTGGATTAATAGACAATTACGGTGAGTTAATAGACAATTTAACAACGATAATAGACAAAATCGCTAAGTTAATAGACAATCCCAAAAAACTCCTTCCAAAAAGTAGAAATATTTTGTATATTGAAAGAGACTCCATATGATGTGCCTTCTGGATGAAAGGGTGTTTACTATTATCCAAAATGTCATTGCAAAGTATGGAAAAAGAGTGCTACTGCCCGGCATTCTTTGTGTCACTGGCATTATAGCGTTTACGTTTTTACAAGATGATGAACAGTCCTCACATGAATTCATTACTGAAATTGAACAACAGCCTATTGAAGCGGTTGCGGAAGTTGCCGAAGAGGAGCCTGAAAGCAAGCGGGTCATAGTCGATGTGAAAGGTGCGGTAAAGTATCCTGGTGTGTATGAATTAACGGATGCCGACCGGGTTGTCGATGCGATTACACTTGCAGGGGGCTATACGGATGGTGCGAATGCTACGCTCATTAATCATGCACAAAAGCTACAAGATGAAATGGTCATTTATATTCCACTACAAGGGGAAGAGCCGGCAATTGAAATTCAACAGTTTAGTGGGAGTACTAGTAGCGCTCAGGCGGATAGTAGCAAAATAAACATCAATGTAGCGGATGAAACACAGCTCACGACATTACCAGGCATAGGACCAGCAAAAGCGAAGGCTATTATAGCGCACCGAGAAGAGCGCGGGAAATTTCAATCGATTGAAGCATTAAAAGAGGTTACCGGTATTGGGGATAAAACATTTGAACAGTTAAAAGATTTAATTGATATAAAATAATGAGTTTTTGAAAAATTGAGACATTGCCACGCGCGCACATTTTGACTAAACTAATGAATAAGACAACATTGGAGGTAGTCATATGGAGCGAATTACATGGGATCAGTTTTTCATGGCACAAAGTCATTTATTAGCATTGCGAAGCACGTGTACGAGACTCGCGGTTGGTGCAACAATTGTAAGGGAAAAGCGCATTATTGCAGGTGGTTATAACGGCTCGATTTCGGGAGATGAGCATTGTATCGACAAAGGCTGTTATGTAGTGGACAATCATTGTGTTCGCACAATTCATGCAGAAACAAATGCATTATTGCAATGTGCAAAATACGGCACGTCAGCGAATGGCGCTGATATTTATGTAACGCATTTCCCTTGTTTACCATGCACAAAAACAATCATTCAAGCCGGAATTAAAAATGTGTACTATGCCAAAGATTATAAAAATAATCCATATGCACTCGAACTGTTTGAAAAAGCAGGTGTGCATGTTGTACATATTCCGTTTGATGAAGCGAAAATTGACTTTTTAAAAGATGAAAAATACCAACTAGCGCTCGACATGTTGCAAAAAATGCGTGAGCTTGGTGTTTCTTATGAGGAATTGGTCCCTTATGAGGAGAAGGTGAACGAACTTTTTGGTCGATTACTTAAAGCATAAATGGGTGTATTATGCCTTATCGGTTTTAGTTGCTGCTTTTGCGGCACATGAATCGGTAGGGCTTTTGTGTTTTTTAGGGATTATTAGTGCTTGGTGTGCGTATAGAGGATTTCAAAAAATACACGTAGTGGCAGTCATTGCAGTAGGACTGCTGACGTTTAGTTATTTTAGTGGGCAGTTGACAAAGCAAGAGCAACCTTTCATGCTTCCGGCTACAATGACTTTTACCGATACGTATAAAATCAATGGCTCTACGCTACGCGGATTGATGAAGGATGATGAGGGGCGTGTTGTCTATATTGTTTATACGTTTCAAAGCGAGCAAGAGAAAAATACCTATGAGAAAATACCACTTGCTCGTAATAAGTTTTATGTAGAAGGCGTTATAGAAGCGCCAAGTAAGCCTGCACATAAGTATCATTTTTATATGGGTGATTATTTAAAAAGTAAAGGTGCAATCGGTATTTTAAACGTCACACAGCTCCGGTACATTGGACGGGAAAATTCCGTTTTACAGCGAATTTATGAGCAACGTTTTTTGCTTAGTGAGCATATTCATAAGGTATTTCCAGCGTCCCTTGCCGCAGAAGCGGAAGCATTAATTATTGGCATTCAAGATCAAGTGGACGCCGAAATAACCCGTGCCTATCAAAAGCTAGGAATTACCCATTTATTTGCGATTTCAGGCTTACATGTAGCCCTCATATCGTGGATGTTTTTTCAAGGGTTACTTCGGTTGCGGGTTCGTAGAGAATTAGCAACGCTTGTGTTAATTGTCATTTTACCGATTTACGCGCTGTTAGCAGGGGGAGCACCTTCTGTTTGGCGTGCGGTGTCGGTCGTTGAATTTGTCATGCTTGCACGCTACTTTAATTGGCGGATTCCGATAGATGACGCATTAGCGATTAGCTTTATTGTGTTTGTTCTATTGCAACCAGGTGCTGTTTATCAAGTAGGCTTTCAACTATCGTATTTAGCAACGGTGAGTTTAATTTATTCTGGCCCAATTTTAGCAAAGGCGCGTACGTGGTGGATGCAAGGCTTTTTAATGACATTTGTTTGTCAGCTCTTAACGTACCCGATTTTGCTGCTGCATTTTTATGAGCTGAGCTTATCGTCATTTTTAGCGAACGTCATTTTTGTACCGCTGTTCTCCTTTGTCATTTTACCGATTAATATTGTGTTGCTACTCATTTCTTTTATCCCTGGTCCGTTTGCTAATTGGCTATTTGCATTGTATGAACCGGCACGAACATTTTTGACAGAAGTTATTTTATTTTTACAAAGTGTACCGTATCAAATGTGGGTACCTGGAAAGCCGTCTGTTGTTTGGATGATTGTGCTGTATGCGAGCGTGTTTACGACGTTCATATGTCTCACAAAGGGTACTCGTTACTGGAGAATCGTTGTCGTATTACTAACACCTGCACTGTTATTTCAACTCAGCCATTATGTAGAGCGAGACGCTACGATTTCATTTATTAATGTCGGGCAAGGTGACTGTATTTTAATTGAACTACCCCATAGGCAAGGTGTTTATATGATTGATACAGGGGGGCTTTTGCGTTTCCGCCAAGAAGCATGGAAGGAGCGTCAAAACGTTTATGAAGTTGGTACACAAATTGTCGTACCGTATTTAAAAGGAAAAGGGATTACGTCACTCGATACACTGATCATTAGTCATGCCGATGCGGATCATGTCGAAGCAGCGGAGGAAGTGTTGAAAGAAATCCGTATAAAGGAAATTCATATTACGCCACAATCACATACAAAGGATGCGATGCAAGATTTACTCGCCGAGGCCAAAAAACAACGTGTACCGATTAAAGAACAAATTGCAGGTGTTACGTGGCAAAAAGGAAATGCTTTATTTCGTTATATTTGGCCAACAGATACAAATTACGAAGGTAATAATGACTCCCTCGTACTCATGATGACGTATGGCGCATTTAAAGCGCTATTTACGGGTGATTTAGAGGAAGCAGGGGAACAAGTATTAATTAGACAAGAAGGGGCAAATATCGCCAATGTAGACGTATTAAAGGCAGGACACCATGGGAGTAAAACATCGAGTAGTGATGCCTTTATCGAACATGTGCGACCGCGCCTTACTATTTTTATGGCAGGAAAGGACAATCGCTACGGACATCCACATGCAGAAGTAGTGGACCGCTTGAAAAGCAGAAACCTCCCCTATTTAACGACAGGTGAAGATGGAACGATTGAAGTACGAATGAATGAACAGCATATGAAAGTTAGTAAACAATAATTGCACGTTTAAACATAGAAAGAGGGAGTACCTTAAAAATGTTTCTTTTAAGGTACTCCCTCTTCTTATGCGTTACGATTAACGCATTGCTACTTCTACAATTACTGCAATAGCAAACATTGTAACGAAGAAACCAGTCCACACCGTGAAACCGATTACTGTATCCGGGAAGTCGTTACCTTGCATTGCACGGCCACGGCCCTCGAATGGGTTTTCAGAAACGTAATTTGGATCAGAATGTCCTGCCATAAATATCCCTCCTACTCTTTGTACAATTATAAGTCAATGAATAGTAAAAATCTACATGTAAAGCGATATTTTAACTGTTAGTACTAGCGTGATTTTGTCTTAAAATATTCACATTCGTCAGGCGAACAGTGTATACTAGAACTTACAGAAAAGAGAGGGGGCCCTTGAGTCCGTGAGTTTTACAAAAGTATGGCAAGATATAAATAGCGGGCAAATCGCACCTGTTTACTTACTCTTTGGTGAAGAATCGTATTTTATAGATGAAACGATAAAACGTTTAAAAAAAGCGATGGGTGACGAAGAACAAGCGGATATTATCCAATTTGATTTAGAAGAACAGCCACTTGACTATGTCATTGATGAAGCAGACACCATCCCTTTTTTCACGGAGCGTAAACTTATTATCGCCAAAAATGCATCATTTATGAAGGCAACAGAAAAAGGGAAAGAAAAAATAGATCATAATGTAGCGCGCCTTGAGACATGGTTAAGTAATCCGACTGATACAGCCGTTACGGTATTTATCGCACCTTATGAAAAATTAGATGAGCGCAAAAAAGTAACGAAACTAATGAAGCTAAAAGCACTTACGCTTGAAGCAGTCACACCGCAAGAAAATGACTTATACGTGTGGATCCAATCAGCAGTACAAGCTTACGGTAAGGTGATTGACGAGCAAGCAGCGACGAAGCTTGTCGAAATGGTTGGTGCGAATATGCTGCAACTACAAATGGAAATTGAAAAGCTTGCACTGTATTTAGGTGAGGAGCTCGAAATTACTGTAGAGTTAGTTGAAGATTTAGTTGCGAAGACGTTAGAGCATGATGCGTTTAAAATGTTAAATGCGTATTTAGCACATAATCAAGCAGAAGCATTGTCGATTTATCATGATTTACTGCGCCAAAAGGAAGAGCCGATTGCACTCGTTGGGTTATTAGCCTCTAATATTCGCACGATGAGCAATGTGCTTTATTTAAGCAAGAAAGGCTACCCGCAGCATCAAATTGCTAAGCAATTAAAAATTCACCCATACCGTGTGAAAATGATGCTCGAAACTCGCAATAAACCTTCTGAACAGCGACTACTCCAAGCGCTATATAGTTTAGCGAATGTCGACTTACAATTAAAATCCGTCAGCGGCAATCGCGAACGCTTTCTTGAAATGTTTTTAATGAAACCACTATAAAAGTATAAAGGCTTACAGAAAGGGCATTCTTTCTGTAAGCCTTTTTAAATGAAAGAAGGTCGGAGTGCATGATGCACTCCGACCTTAAGCTTCATTAATTAAGCTTTTTTAGCTAAACGTGATTTTTTACGAGCAGCTGCGTTTTTGTGGATAAGACCTTTAGAAGCAGCTTTATCAAGAGCTTTAGAAGCAGCAACTACTAATTCTTGTGCGTTTTCAGCACCAGTAGCTAGAGCTTGCTCAGCTTTCTTAACAGTTGTACGCATAGCAGACTTCGCTTGAGAGTTTGCAGCGTTTGCTTTTTCAGCAACTTTTACGCGTTTGATAGCAGATTTAATGTTTGGCATAACTTTCACCTCCTAAATAATAGGTACGAGATGAGTATCTTCTCACTTATTTCATGTGTCAATACAACAAAAATCATTCTACCAAATACAAGAGATAATTGCAATACATAAATGCAAAGAATATTTACTTGACAGTCAGAACATACTACAAATTGAGGTGAAATTATGACAGAAGTGAATTGGAGTCGCACAGATTTAATCGATGAATCGGAGCAAGTCGTACAGCATAAAACGAGGCAACAAAAGCGTACCCTCCAGGAAACAGCGGGTGTCATTACTGAAGAATGGGATGAACAACGCGTAAAAGTGACGAGGGTTACAGTTAATGATGAAGGGGAAAGGCAAATTCAAAAAAAGGCTGGGACGTACACGACATTATCAGTTCCGACATTACACGTAGATGATAAGGAAGGCTTGCAACAGCTTGAAAAAGTTTTGGCAAAACATCTGAAATCACTGCATGAACCTGTTCAACTAACAAAGGAAGATCGTATTTTAATTGTTGGATTAGGCAATAAAACGATTACCCCCGATGCGATTGGCCCATTTGCAATTGATGCAATGCAACAAAATTTTGAAGAAGAGCGAAATGAACAATTTGTTATGTATGCACCAGGTGTAACAGGTCAATCCGGCTTAGAAACGAAGGAGTTTGTAGAAGCCCTCGTGAATAAAATCAATCCTGCACTCGTAATTGTCATTGATGCATTAGCAACCCGCTCAAGCGACCGCTTATGTCGTACAATCCAATTAACCGATACAGGTATTCATCCAGGGTCAGGTGTAGGAAATACACGTACCGAAATTTCAAAAGAAACGTTAGGCGTACCTGTAACCGCAATCGGTATTCCAACGGTTGTGGAGGCGACTGTTCTTCTGGCGGATGCAATTGATACGGTGTTCCGGACGATTGCAGCGAAAATTCAGGAAAAAGATGCACCGTCTAGTAAATTATCTGTCACACCGTGGCAACCGAGCGCTTCAACACCAATTGACTATAATTTAATCAAACCAATTTTCGGTGAGTGGTCAACATGGACGAAAGCAGATCGCATTCAATTATTAGAAGAAACATTCCCTCAGAGGGAGCGTTTAATTGTCACACCGAAAGAATGTGATATTTGGTTAATGCACTATGCAACACTTGTCAGCAATAGTTTATTTAAATGGATTAAAGGTTTGTAAATCGTTCTAAACGCACCAACTCTTCCATAATATAGGGCGAGGAGATGGTGCGATGAAAAATATAAAAGGAATTCTATTATTTTTATTGTTGCTATTTTTAATGCCGATTATTATCGGACAGTTGCCATTCCCAAATAACGAACATCTATCTGTCCAAGTACCAAATGAACAACAGCTAGTTTACGCTTCTAGCAATTTAGTAATGCCGTCAAAGCGTGTCCTATTAGCATTCACTCATTCACATGAGGCATATAGACCGATTGTAGAAGCAAAAAGTGGCAAAAAGCAAGTTGATAGTCATAACGAGATTAATATTTTTTCACTACGTAAAATGTTAGAAGAGTATTTTGCATTTCAAGGAATTGAAGCAGAAAGTATAGACGTAGATTTAGCAAAAGAAAATCAAGCGCAAGGTAGAAGTCATTCACAAGCTTATAAAACAGCACGGCCGTTTATTGCGGATAAAATTGCCATGGAGCAGTATGACTTAGTTATTGATTTTCACCGAGATTCAGCGCGGAAAAAGATAACAACGTTAACGGCTGATGGGGTTTCTTATGCAAAAGTTGCATTTGTAGTAGGGTTAGAGCATCCAATGCATACGTGGAATTTATCGTACGCTGACCAGCTTAGTAAGATAATGAATGAACTCGTCCCAGGTATTTCTCGCGGTGTCATGAAAAAAGAAGGCGAACGAGTAGACGGTATTTACAATCAAGATTTATCAAAAGAGATGCTGTTAATTGAGCTTGGTGGCATTGATAATACGGAAGAAGAAGTAACGAGAACGGTTGCCGTACTGACAGAGGCAATTTCAAAATTGCTAGACAGTCAGTAATTTTATTGATGAATAAAGGAAATATTTTCGTAAAATAGAATTCGGTACATGTTTTATTTACTCCAACATTGCTAAAGTAGTCCCTTGACTGCTATAATTCAAGTTAGTTTATATAGGAGTGGACGAATACATGAATCGAGAAGAACGTTTAAAACGACAAGAGAACATTCGAAATTTCTCTATTATCGCGCATATTGACCACGGGAAGTCAACGTTAGCTGACCGTATTTTAGAAAAAACACAATCCGTAACACAGCGTGAAATGAAATCACAGCTACTAGATTCAATGGATTTAGAGCGTGAGCGCGGCATTACGATCAAATTAAACGCTGTACAATTAAAATACACTGCGAAAGATGGAGAAACGTATACGTTCCATTTAATCGATACACCAGGACACGTCGATTTCACGTATGAAGTATCTCGTTCGTTAGCTGCGTGTGAAGGCGCCATTTTAGTTGTCGATGCAGCGCAAGGTATCGAGGCACAAACGTTAGCAAACGTATACTTAGCATTAGATAATGATTTAGAAATTTTACCGGTCATTAATAAAATAGACTTACCGGCAGCTGATCCAGAACGTGTACGTGGAGAAGTAGAAGATGTAATCGGTCTTGATGCATCTGAAGCCGTACTTGCTTCAGCAAAAGCAGGTATCGGTATTGAAGACATTTTAGAGCAAATCGTAGAAAAAGTACCTGCACCAACTGGTGACCCAGATGCGCCGCTACAAGCGCTTATTTTCGACTCTGTGTATGATGCGTACAAAGGGGTTATTATTTCGATTCGTATTATGAACGGAACAGTAAAACCTGGCGACAAAATTAAAATGATGGCAACAGGCGCAGAGTTTGAAGTAATCGAGGTTGGTATCCATACACCAAAAGCTGTTCCGCAAAAAGAGCTAACGGTTGGTGACGTAGGATACTTAACGGCATCAATTAAAAACGTAGCCGATACACGTGTAGGTGATACGGTTACTTTAGCTACAAATCCTGCTGCAGAGCCGTTACCAGGTTATCGTAAATTAAACCCAATGGTATATTGCGGTTTATATCCAATCGATACAGCAAAATATAACGACTTACGTGAAGCGTTAGAAAAGCTAGAGTTAAACGACTCAGCATTACAATACGAAGCAGAAACTTCGCAAGCGTTAGGCTTCGGTTTCCGTTGTGGTTTCTTAGGCTTACTACACATGGAAATCATTCAGGAGCGTATCGAGCGTGAGTTTAACATTGATTTAATTACGACTGCACCTTCTGTAATTTATGAAGTGATAAAAACAGATGGGACGGTTTTAAAAGTAGATAACCCATCAATGATGCCAGATCCACAAAAAATCGAGCGCATCGAAGAACCGTACGTAAAAGCAACGATTATGGTGCCAAACGATTACGTTGGGGCTGTTATGGAGCTTTGCCAAAAGAAACGTGGTAACTTCTCAGGCATGGACTACATCGACTCAACACGTGTGAAAATCGTCTATGAAATGCCATTAGCAGAAATTGTTTATGATTTCTTTGACTTCTTAAAGTCAAATACAAAAGGCTATGCGTCATTTGACTACGAGCTAATCGGATACCAACCGTCGAAGTTAAGCAAAATGGATATTCTGTTAAACGGCGAGCAAGTCGATGCATTAAGCTTCATCGTACACAAAGACTTTGCGTATGAGCGCGGAAAAGTAATTGTTGAGAAATTAAAAGAATTAATCCCTCGTCAACAATTCGAAGTACCAGTGCAAGCAGCGATCGGGCAAAAAATCATTGCCCGTTCAACAATTAAATCAATCGGTAAAAACGTACTTGCAAAATGTTACGGTGGTGACATTTCGCGTAAACGTAAATTACTTGAAAAGCAAAAAGCAGGTAAAAAACGCATGAAGCAAGTTGGTTCTGTAGAAGTACCACAAGAAGCATTCATGGCTGTATTGAAGATGGACGATACGAAATAATTTCAAACATAGAGCATTGCCAATGTGCAGTGCTCTATATTTTTTT
>JBJEFO010000267.1:0-11431 GCA_051874135.1 Lysinibacillus sp. | reverse complement strand
TTGTAATCTAAGCTTGCATCTTTAGGGGAAATATGTAAAAATAGAAATAGGAACATTTGTTCTATTTAGAGATTTGAATATAGGGATTTAAAAAAAAGCAAAGGCGTACTTGGAAGAAAATTGTGTGTCAATCTTGATGACTTGTTTGTGGAATATCACTTTCATTATGGAAATACTGTAGTTGTGCGACGATATTCAAATAATACGCCTTCGCAATGACAGCGAAAAGTTATTAAATGTTTATCCTTATCGAAATATTATGATAGAGGCAGACCGATTAAAAGCGATGCCAATGTTTATAAATGGCTTTAAATAGCATAGCTGACGTAACATATTGATTATTGAAAGAAGAAATTAATACTGGTAAATCGACTTGTACCTCATCGTGAAAGGTTACTGTAACATATGTTTTGTTATCTGTAATATTTGTGATAGCGTTATAGGCTACCCATATATTATGCTCAGACTTAGGTGAAAACAGTGGAAACATAATATAAGGTTGATGGTCCTTATCTACACCTACTACAACAGGAAGCTTATGCTTATTTCCTGATAGTAGCTGTTTTGCGCGCTCGGTCGCTGTACGATAGCTACTACCCATATCTTTGCAGGCGGTATCGATCAGTTTTAAAGATTTTTTTGCTACATAGAAAGTTCTGTTTTTCTCTTTGACGACAGTGTGGACTTTATGGCCGTGGCGTATAGACTTTAGGAGATAAGTATTACGATTGAGCGTATAGTCTGGGATGAATTCGTCTGGTGTAGTCAATATTGTTCCTCCTTTGCAATGATATTATTTATAATGATACTTATAAATAATTAAAAATCAATATAGAATCAGAAAATTCTGTCAAATCATATTTATTATTCAGAATATATTGCAAATTGCTGGAGTTTTTTTGTATAATAGCAAAAAGGGTATCGGGGTGATATCGATGGATAAATATTATTCGTATACAGATTTTTTACGAGCAGTTGGGCAGTACCCAAAAGAAATGGAAAGTGAAAAGCTGTTGAACGACATTTATTTGGATTTATTTTTAGGTAGGTTGCAGCGATTACAGCGTATTGACCAACTAAAGAAACTCATCGATAGATCATTAGATGAACGCAATGAACAAGCTTTTAATCAGTATTGTGAAGAATTACATTATTTACAGGAAGAAATTAAAGAATAGACAACAAATCGCCACGATTAGTCACGTGGCGATTTTTTGTTATGTGTAAAAGTATCTTGATAGAATATATGTTCTCTTTATAATCGATAATTAGTATTCGGTATGTTAAAATGAATTTACGAAGATTGGAGAAAGGATGACTACTGATGAGTGAAACATTTGATATACAATCCAACTATCAACCGAGTGGCGATCAGCCAAAAGCGATAGCTGAGCTCGTAAAGGGAATAAAAGAAGGAAAGCATCATCAAACATTACTCGGTGCAACGGGAACAGGGAAGACGTTTACGATATCGAACGTTATTAAAGAAGTAAATAAACCGACGCTTGTCATGGCGCATAATAAGACGTTAGCAGGCCAGCTATATAGCGAATTTAAAGAGTTTTTCCCGAATAACGCGGTTGAGTATTTTGTTAGTTACTATGATTATTATCAGCCAGAAGCATACGTACCACAAACAGATACGTATGTTGAGAAAGACTCGAGTATTAATGATGAAATTGATAAACTTCGACATTCGGCAACATCGGCATTATTTGAGCGAAAAGATGTTATTATTATCGCGTCTGTTTCGTGTATTTATGGTTTAGGTTCGCCGGAAGAGTACCGTGAGATGCTCTTGTCGATTCGAACAGGTATGGAAATCGAACGCAATCAGTTGTTACGACGCCTTGTCGATATCCAATATGAACGAAATGATGTGAATTTTACACGTGGAACATTTCGCGTACGTGGAGATGTTGTGGAAATTTTCCCTGCATCACGCGATGAAAAATGTATTCGTGTCGAATTGTTTGGGGATGAAGTAGATCGTATTCGAGAAGTGGATGCATTGACAGGGGAAGTGCTTGGTGAACGAGAGCATGTAGCTATTTTTCCGGCATCCCACTTCGTTACACGCGAAGAAAAAATGAAAAAAGCGATTGAAAATATTGAAGCAGAGTTAGAAGTGCAACTTGAAAAATTCCGTGAAGAAGGAAAGTTATTAGAAGCACAGCGACTCGAGCAACGGACAAATTACGATTTAGAAATGATGCGTGAAATGGGCTTCTGTTCGGGTATAGAAAACTATTCTCGTCATTTAACTTTGCGTGAATCAGGGGCGACTCCGTACACATTGCTTGATTATTTCCCAGAAGATTTTTTACTTGTCATTGATGAGAGTCACGTTACATTGCCGCAAATACGTGGGATGTATAATGGTGACCAGGCACGTAAGCAAGTACTTGTTGACTATGGTTTCCGGTTGCCATCTGCGCTCGATAATCGTCCACTGAAGTTTGATGAATTTCAATCAAAAGTATCGCAAGCGATTTATGTATCGGCAACACCTGGACCATATGAGTTAGAGCATACACCAGAAATGGTCGAGCAAATTATTCGCCCGACTGGTTTACTCGATCCGACGATTGATGTTCGTCCAATTGAAGGGCAAATTGATGATTTAATCGACGAAATTCATGAACGTGTTCGTCGTAATGAGCGTGTGTTAGTGACGACATTAACGAAAAAAATGTCGGAAGATTTAGCAGATTATTTAAAAGAAATGGGCTTAAAAGTAGAATATTTGCACTCGGAAATTAAGACACTAGAACGTATTGAAATTATTCGTGAACTACGTAAAGGAACGTACGATGTACTAATCGGTATTAATCTATTACGAGAAGGGCTTGATATTCCAGAAGTATCCCTCGTAGCAATTTTAGATGCTGATAAAGAAGGTTTTTTACGTTCAGAGCGTTCATTAATTCAAACGATTGGTCGTGCTGCGCGTAATGCGAATGGTCATGTTATTATGTATGCAGATAAGATGACGGATTCGATGAAAAAAGCAATCGATGAAACGAAGCGTCGTCGCTTAATTCAAGAAGCGTACAATAAAGAACACGGAATTGTGCCAAAAACAATTATTAAGAAAATCCCTGAAATTATTCGTGCGACGCAAGCAGCGGAAGCAGAAGAAACTTATGTAACAAAAGTGACGAAAGGGAAGAAGTTGACGAAAGCAGAGCTAGACAAGCTGATTGCGACACTTGAAATAGAGATGAAAGATGCTGCAAAGTCGCTTGATTTTGAGCGTGCTGCAGAACTACGCGATACGATTTTTGAACTGAAGGCAGAAGGGTGATAATACGTGAAAAATACAGAAATTGTTGTCCAAGGTGCACGTGCACATAACTTAAAAAATATTAATGTGACAATTCCACGCGATCAACTTGTTGTACTAACAGGATTATCAGGATCGGGTAAATCTTCACTCGCTTTCGATACAATTTATGCAGAAGGTCAGCGCCGCTACGTAGAAAGTTTATCTGCGTATGCGCGCCAATTTTTAGGACAAATGGATAAGCCGGATGTGGATTCAATTGAAGGGTTATCACCGGCGATTTCGATTGACCAAAAAACAACAAGCCGTAACCCACGCTCTACGGTTGGGACAGTAACCGAGATTTATGATTACTTGCGTTTACTGTATGCGCGTATCGGCAAGCCCGTTTGTCCGAATCATGGTATTGAAATTAGTTCGCAAACAATTGAGCAAATGGTCGACCGTTTGATGGAATATCCGGAACGCACAAAAATGCAACTGTTAGCACCTATTATAGAAGGTAAAAAAGGAACGCATAGTAAGTTGCTAGATGATTTGAAGAAACAAGGTTATGTTCGTGTTCGTGTAGACGGTGACTTGCGCGATTTAGATGACAATATTGAGCTTGATAAAAATAAGAAGCATACGATTGAAGTTGTTGTCGATCGTATTGTCATTAAAGAAGGCATTGAGTCACGCTTAAGTGATTCATTAGAAGCAGCGCTACGCTTGGCAGAGGGGCGCGTATTAGTTGATGTAATGGAGCAAGAAGAACTTTTATTTAGCGAGCATCATGCATGTCCACATTGTGGTTTTTCGATTGGTGAGCTAGAGCCACGCATGTTTTCTTTTAACAGTCCGTTCGGCGCTTGTACATCGTGTGACGGGCTAGGGATGAAAATGGTAGTCGATTTGGATTTAGTCATTCCTGATTGGGACCGTACACTACTAGAACATGCGATTGCACCGTGGGAACCGACAAGCTCACAGTATTACCCGTCATTATTAAAAGCGGTATGTGATCATTATGAAATTCCAATGGACGTACCCGTAAAAGAACTATCGAAAGAGCACATAAATATAATTTTAAAAGGCTCTGGCGAAGAACAAATTGAATTTACGTATACGAACGATTATGGTCGAACAAACTCACAAATGATTGAGTTTGAAGGTGTCTTACGAAATGTGGAACGACGCTATAAAGAGACGACATCTGATTATGTACGTGAGCAAATGGAAAAATATATGGCAGAGCAGCCTTGTCCGAGTTGTAAAGGCTACCGTTTAAAGCCAGAAACGTTAGCGGTGAAAATAGCTGGTAAGCATATTGCCGAAGTAACAGATTATTCAATTCAAGAAGCCCAACGTTTTTTCAATGATTTACAACTATCCGAAAAAGATAAGCAAATTGCCAATCTTATTTTACGTGAAATAAATGAACGTTTAGGGTTTTTAATAAATGTTGGGTTAAATTATTTAACGTTAAGCCGCGCAGCAGGCACGCTTTCTGGCGGGGAAGCCCAACGAATTCGCCTTGCTACACAAATCGGTTCTCGGTTAACAGGTGTATTGTACATTTTGGACGAGCCATCTATCGGTCTACATCAACGGGATAATGATCGCTTAATTGCTACGCTTCAAAGTATGCGTGATATTGGGAATACGTTAATTGTAGTAGAGCACGATGAAGATACGATGCTAGCGGCAGACTATTTAATCGATGTAGGTCCTGGTGCAGGTGTAAATGGCGGAACAATTGTAGCACAAGGAACACCGCAAGAAGTAATGAATAATGATGCATCTATAACAGGACAATATTTAAGTGGAAAGAAATTTATTCCGCTACCGATTGAACGACGCGTTTCAGATGGTCGTAAAATAACGATTAAAGGTGCTAAAGAAAATAATTTAAAAAATGTAAATGTTGATATTCCGCTTGGGATGTTTATCGCAGTAACAGGTGTATCGGGTTCTGGCAAATCAACTTTAATTAACGAAATTTTGTATAAGTCACTCGCACACAAATTAAATCGCGCGAAAATTAAACCAGGTGCACATAAAGAAATAGTAGGAATTGAACAGCTTGAAAAAGTAATAGATATCGATCAATCGCCAATCGGTCGTACACCACGTTCAAATCCGGCCACATATACAGGTGTATTTGATGATATCCGAGATGTTTATGCGTCAACGAATGAAGCGAAAGTGCGCGGCTATAATAAAGGGCGTTTTTCATTTAATATTAAAGGTGGTCGCTGTGAAGCTTGCCGTGGTGACGGCATTATAAAAATTGAAATGCACTTCTTACCGGATGTATATGTACCATGTGAAGTGTGTCACGGCAAGCGCTATAATCGTGAAACGCTTGAAGTGCGCTATAAGGAAAAAAATATCTCAGAAGTACTCGATATGACGATTGACGATGCAGTCGTATTCTTTGAAAATATTCCTAAAATTAAACGTAAGCTCCAAACAATTGTCGATGTAGGGCTTGGTTATATGAAGCTCGGTCAGCCGGCGACTACTTTATCAGGTGGTGAGGCGCAGCGTGTGAAGTTAGCGTCAGAGTTGCACCGACGTTCTACAGGTAAATCATTTTATATTTTAGATGAGCCAACGACAGGTCTACATGCAGAAGATATTGCACGCCTTCTAAAGGTGTTGCAGCGACTTGTGGACAATGGTGAAACAGTCCTTGTCATTGAGCATAATTTAGACGTCATTAAAACGGCGGATTATATTATCGATCTTGGTCCTGAAGGTGGCGATAAAGGCGGTACAATTGTGGCTACTGGTACACCAGAAGAAATTTGCGAAGTGGAAGCAAGTCACACAGGGCATTATTTAAAACCGATTTTACAGCGTGATCGTAAACGAATGGATGCAGTAATTGAACACGCAAAAACAAAATAAAGAGAATTGTCAGAGTTAATGTGAAACTTTTTCGCCTCCCTCATCGTATAATATATTATATGACGAAAGGGAGGCTTTTTTGATGGATGAACGTAAACGTATTTTAAAATTAGTGGAAGACGGAACGATTTCGGCGGATGAGGCAATTAATTTACTCGAGGCACTATCAAAACAAAAAGAATCCGCTCAAGCTACACCACCTTCTACATATGTAGAACCTGTGCAAACGCAAGGGCAAGAGCAGTCAACGTATGAACAGCAAGATAAGAAGCGTAAAACAACAGGCTTTGAAGATTTATTTAGTAAACTAAGTAACAATAAAAAGGTGGACGAGCTAATACATGAGCTACGTCATGATTTATCCGAATTTAGCGGTCGCATGATGACATTAATGAATACGACGCTATCGAAAGTGAAGGATTTTGATGTTGAGTTTCCATTTGGTGAGAAAGTCGAGTTCGACAAAAACTACGTATTTAATGTAGAAGAAGTCCGAGGCTTTGAAATTGATATTCCGAACGGGCGCGTAACGATTGAAAAAGGTACAGAGCCGACAATTCAAGTTGAGACGCATGTAAAAACATCAAAGCTAGAGTCCGAGCTTGAAACGATAGAACGTTTTACAGACGGTTTTGTACAGTTGAAAGATGACAAAGTTGAAATTACAACACAAGTTAAAATGGCGCATGTAGCATTGCGTATACTAGTGCCAGAAAAGCATTACGATGTAGTTCTTATTCGCTTGCTAAATGGCGGCATCACATTAAACAATGTTGATGCAAAACTGTTTAAAGCGAAAACGTATAACGGTAATATTAAAGTAGAAGATGTAAATTTTGAGCATGCCGACTTACAATCAGTAAATGGTTCTATTGAAGCACGCGGCATTTCAGGTGATGATTTAGAGGCAGAAACAGCAAATGGACGCGTTTATATTGATGGTGCTGTGAAGGAAGTAGAGGCAGAATCAGTAAATGGTCACGTTGTTGTTACAACAACTTCAAGCAAACCACATAAAGTGAAAGCACGAACAGTTGCAGGCTCTGTTGAACTGTATGTACCAAAAAACGTGTCATTAGACGGGCAAGTGACATCAAACTTCGGGCGTACAGATGTTGGGCTATCAGATGTAACAACTCGATTAGAAGAAGACCAATTTTTACTAAAAACATTACATTTCGATAAAATTATTACCGATACGCCAGTGCTAAAACTCGTTGGTGAATCACGTACAGGATCAATTATCGTTCGTTATACAACGCGAGGAGAATAATGGAGAAAAAGGTGTACAGAATAAAAACTTTCTGTACACCTTTTTTTATGGCTTTTACGAAAACATGTACTTCATATTTAGCTACTCGATATGAGTAAAAGTGAATCTTGAAAATACCAAATCTGCTGTCAAAAAGCTTACATTCTAACAGGGATTGATTTCCGTTCTGGCTGTGGCTAAGCGCAAATGCCATCAACTTGACTAATATTCGACTATTAAAATTTGAAATAATTGTTAATTATATAAATTTAGCAGGGTTATCAAATTATTTGTAGAATTTGAAAGTTATATGTAAATACAGGAAATAAAATGAAGCTTTACCCTGTATTACATGAGGAATGAAATAAAACTGTAATAAAACAATCTATATAAAGTGCTATAATTATTTAAGTGAAAAATTTTAGGTTTAAAAACTAGTAGGTGGTTTCGTTAAATGATTCAAATGAGTAATGTAATAAAGAAATACTCGAATGGTGTCGTCGCAACAAACGGCATCTCTGTGAATATAAAGCAAGGTGAATTTGTGTATGTAGTTGGTCCGAGTGGTGCCGGGAAATCAACTTTTATTAAATTAATGTATCGAGAGGAAAAGCCGACATCCGGCGAGGTTATTGTTGCAGGGATTAATCTAACGACACTGAAAAATTCACGGGTACCATATTTACGTCGTCAACTAGGTGTTGTATTCCAAGATTTTAAGTTACTCCCTCGTCTTACGGTATATGAGAATGTTGCGTTTGCGTTAGAAGTAATTGAAGAACAACCAAATGTGATTCGCAAGCGTGTAATGGAAGTGTTGGAGTTAGTAGGATTAAAACATAAAGTGCGGATGCTGCCAAGCGAGCTTTCAGGCGGTGAGCAGCAACGTGTGTCGATTGCCCGTTCAATCGTAAACAGACCGAAAGTATTAATTGCGGATGAACCTACCGGAAACTTAGACCCTGATACATCTTGGGAAATTATGAACATCTTTGAAGAAATCAATCGTCAAGGGACGACGATTGTAATGGCTACGCATAATCGTGAAATCGTTAATACGATTCGCAAGCGTGTTATTGCGATCGAGGGCGGTATGATTGTGCGTGATGAATACGGAGGTGACTACGGCTATGAAGGGTAGAACATTACGTCGTCATCTGCGTGAAAGTTTTAAATCATTAAGTCGTAACAGTTGGATGACATTTGCATCGATTAGTGCTGTAACAGTAACGTTATTACTTGTTGGTGTATTTGCCATCATTATGATGAACTTAAATAAAGTAGCTACGGATTTAGAAAATGATGTAGAAATCCGTGTATTAATCGACATTATGAATGATGAGGAGGAAACGGCTAAAGCGGAAGCAGAGCTTATTGCTCAAATTGAAAACTTGCCAGATGTGGCGGAAGTTGTTTATTCAACGAGAGAGCAAGAATTAGATAATTTGATTAAAGATTTTGGCGATGAGTTAAGTTTATTTGAACAAAATAATCCGCTACACAATGTATTATACGTAAAGGCAGCAGATCCACAGCAAACGGCCAATGTTGCCAAGCAAATCGAAAAGTTAGACCATATAAATGAAGTATTGTATGGGGAAGGAAAAGTTGAGAAGCTATTTAGCTTTTTAAATACTGGCCGAAATATCGGATTAGTATTGATTTTAGGCTTATTATTTACAGCGATGTTCTTAATCTCAAATACGATTCGTATTACAATTATTGCGCGTAAAGATGAAATTGAGATTATGAAATTAGTAGGAGCGACAAATTCATTCGTACGTGTGCCATTTGTGCTTGAAGGTATGTGGATTGGTCTGCTCGGGGCGATTATCCCGATTACTGCTGTTTCTGTGATTTATTATAATTTATATAATACACTTGCCCCACGTATTCAAGGGAATTTATTAGAACTCCTACCAGTAACACCGCTTCTGTACCAAGTGAGCGCATTACTTGTAGGCTTAGGCTTACTGATTGGTATTTGGGGAAGCTTTATGTCTGTTCGCAAATTCTTAAAAATTTAGTCGTGTGAGAGAGGAGCACTACCAATTGAAAAAAGGAACAAAAAAGGCCTGGAAATGGTTAGCTGTTTTCATGGCGATGCTACTACTTGTACAAGCACCTGCTGCATATGCAACATCATTATCTGATTTAAAGCAGGAGCAAAAAAAGCTACAACAAGAGCAAAATAGTTTAAATAGCTCTATTAATGAAAAAAACTCGCAAATTAAAACGAATCAATCAAAGCAAGAGCAATTATTAGCTCAAATTCAAACATTAAACGCAGAGATTGAAAAAACGAATGCCTCTATCACTCAAGTAACGGCTGATATTGAGAAAGCAAATAAAGAAATTGCTGAATTAGAAAAGGCAATTGAAGAGTTACAAAAAAAGATTGATGAGCGTAATGCGTTATTAGAAGAACGTGCACGTGCGATTCAAGCGAGCGGGACGGTTAGCTATCTAGATGTATTACTTGGTGCTAATAGTTTCGTAGACTTCATTGATCGTTTCTCAGCAGTTTCAACGTTAATCGATGCAGATCGTCAAATTATGCGTGATCAAAAAAATGATCAGCAATCATTAGAAGAACAAAAGTTAGTATTAGAAAATACAAAGAAACAGCTTGAAGAAGATCAAGCAAAACTTAAGTCGTTAAAAGCTTCATTAGACTCACAAAAAGCAGAGAAAAGTAAATTAATAGATGAGCTTGAAGCAGAGCAAGCAAAGCTGAAAAATGAAAAAGCATTATTAGAAGAAGAATATTCTGAGGCGTTGCAATTAAGTAAAGAAGTAGAAGCGCAAATTCAAAAAGAACAAGCGCGTTTAGCTGAAATTGCCCGTCAACAAGCATTAAATAAAGTTAATTCTTCATCTTCATCTACATCTCCATCAGGCAATACGCCAGCTGTATCAGCAGGTACATGGACAAAACCGACAACAGGTCGTTTAACGTCGCCATTCGGTTGGCGTAACATCGGTTATGGTAATGAATTCCACTACGGTATCGATATTGCCAATAAAACAGGTACGCCAATTGTAGCAGCGGCTGATGGTGTTGTGTCATATGCTTCTGCATTATCGACTTATGGTAATGTCATTATGGTTACGCACTCAATCGATGGTCAAATTTGGACAACTGTTTATGCCCATTTAAGCGGCTTTAGCGTAGGTGTTGGTGATTCTGTTTCAAAAGGACAAGTAATCGGTTCGATGGGTAGCACAGGTCGTTCAACAGGACCTCACCTTCATTTTGAAATGCATACAGGTACATGGGCTGGTGCACGAAAAAATGCAGTAAACCCACTTAAATATATTTCGATATAATTCTATGAGAGATGTCGTTTTTGCGACATCTCTCTTTTTTTGCTATGCTATAGAAAATAAAGGAAAATTCTTAGTTCTTCACCAAAACATGTGCTTGATATTTAGTTAAATAAAAGATTTCATAGCCATTCGCGCAGGCCGCCAAACCGCATGAGCCAACTGTGTTGTCTCACACGGTTCGTTCTGCGGCAGGCTTAAGCGCGAATGGAGTAATTATTGCATTCTATCATGTAAAAAGAAGTAGTTACTATTCTATTTCTTTTTTGAACATAAAGAACAACCTGTTGAGTATGTAACTTTTAAAAGCAAGAACTGATTTAAGTGTTGAACCAAAATTGTTTAGAGAAAGATTATAGTAGGCGAGGGCAAAAAATGAAGAAAAACATAGGATTAGTTGTTATATTAGCGCTAGTTGCCATTATGCTAGGTACATTTATAAAACAGCAAATTGAAAAAAAAGAAGTTATTTCACAAGCTGCATACGAGGTTGATTGGACGCAAAAAGAAGGATTGGAAAAAGGGCAAATTGCGCCTAATTTCACGTTGGAAACATTAACGGGCGAAACGGTCACGTTAGCTGATTTCAAAGGAAAAAAAGTCCTTTTAAACTTCTGGGCAACTTGGTGTCCACCTTGTCGTACAGAAATGCCTCATTTCCAAGACTATTA
>JBJEFO010000266.1:0-2639 GCA_051874135.1 Lysinibacillus sp. | reverse complement strand
AAATACAAAGGGGGTATATTTGTATGACGTACGATGTAATTGTTGTTGGGGCGGGATTGGCAGGACTTACTGCAACATGTGAGTTAATTGATGCTGGAAAAAAAGTATTGTTAGTTGATCAAGAGCCAGCTAATTCGATTGGTGGACAGGCATTTTGGTCGTTCGGCGGGGTGTTTTTAGTTGATTCACCTGAACAACGTCGTCTCGGTATAAAAGATAGTAAAGACTTGGCGTGGCAAGACTGGCTTGGTACTGCAGGATTTGACCGCTTGGATGATGAGGATACATGGGGATACAGATGGGCAAGAGCATATGTCGATTTTGCAGCTGGTGAAAAATATAGCTGGCTAAAATCAAAAGGTATTAAATTTTTTCCGGTTGTAGGATGGGCTGAGCGAGGGGGTAGTTTAGCTGGTGGTCATGGTAATTCAGTGCCGCGTTTTCATATCGTATGGGGGACAGGACCAGGACTTGTAGAACCGTTTGCTAATAAGGTGTTAGAAGCTGCAGCGGATGGTCGTATTGAGTATAAGCCGCGTCATAGAGTGACGGAGTTAATAACGGAAAATGGGGCGGTTGTCGGGATTCAAGGTCATGTGTTAGAAGCGAGTGATGTGGAACGTGGAAAGGAAAGCTCGCGGGAGGTAATAGGTGATTTTGAATACCGGGCACATGCAGTTGTAATAGCGAGTGGCGGTATTGGAGCAAATCTCGACCTCGTCAAAAAAAATTGGCCATCTAGGCTCGGGATACCACCAGAGCGAATGGTTTCAGGTGTTCCAGCGTATGTTGATGGTAGTATGTTAGAAATTGCTGAAGGAGTTGGTGGGCGTCTTGTTAATAGGGACCGGATGTGGCATTACACAGAAGGGCTAAAAAATTGGAATCCAATATGGAAAAATCACGGTATTCGTATTTTACCAGGACCGTCTTCGATGTGGTTTGATGCATTAGGAAATCGATTTGCAGCACCAAATTTTCCGGGCTTTGATACACTTAGCACCCTTGAAGCTATTCAAAAAACAGGCTATGACTATTCGTGGTTTATTTTAACGGAAAAAATAATTGAAAAAGAATTCGCACTTTCCGGCTCAGAACAAAATCCAGATCTCACAAATAAAAGCATTCAAGATGTCATTAAGCGTGCGCTACCTGGACCACCAAAACCGGTACAAGCATTTAAAGAGTACGGAGAAGACTTTGTCATTGCTCATAGCTTAAAAGAATTAGTAACAGGTATGAATCAATTAGCCGGGAATGAATTGCTAGATTTTATGCACATAAAGGAACAAGTTTTAGCACGTGACCGTGAAATTGACAATACATTTACAAAGGATGCGCAAGTAACAGCTATTCACGGTGCAAGAAATTATATCGGGGATAAGCTTATTCGTGTAGCAAAGCCTCATAAAATTTTAGATCCGCAGGCAGGTCCGCTTATTGCAGTAAGATTAAATATATTAACACGAAAAACGCTAGGCGGATTACAAACAGATTTAACGGGTGCTGTTTTAAATGATGCAGGTGTACGTATTCCAGGGCTATTTGCTGCAGGTGAAGTATGCGGATTTGGTGGTGGTGGCGTACATGGCTATCGTTCATTAGAAGGGACATTTGTTGGAGGTTGCTTATTTACTGGTTTGCAAGTTGGGAAAAACTTAAGTAAATAAAGGTTTTTTCGAGCAAATGTCGAAATTATTGAGTGAATGTTCATTTTAAAAAAGGGGTGTAAAAAATGGATTTTGAAACAATTCAATTGGAGATTTTAGAGCGAAAAGCGGTTTTAACACTAAATCGCCCAAATTCAATGAATGCAATGAATTATACAATGATGCGTGAGCTAGCGGATTGCTTTGAGTCGCTACATAATGAAAAGGACGTACAAGTACTTGTCATTAAAGGCGAAGGAAAAGTGTTTTCAGCTGGCGGAGATATTAAAATGATGATGTCGTCGGGGGATTTCTCTGATTTCGGTAATATTATGGGGGATATCACGCGATTAGTACGTGCATATTACACACTACCAATGATTACAATTGCACAAGTTCATGGTGCCTCAGCAGGGCTTGGTTTTAGTTTAGCATTAGGAAGCGACATTATTGTAGCAGAGGAATCGAGTAAACTAGCGATGAACTTTATCGGTATTGGTCTTATTCCAGATGGTGGCGGTCACTTCTTTATGAAAGAACGCGTTGGCACAGTAAAGGCAAAACAAATGATTTGGGAAGGAAAAGTGCTAAATGGTGAAGAGGCGCTGTCTCTTGGTTTAATCGACTATAACGTACCGACAGGAATGGCATCGGCAACAGTCGATCAAATCGTCGGAAAATTGTTAGCATCACCAATTGCTGCGATGATTGAATCAAAAAATATTTTACACAGTACAAAATTATCGGAGCTTGAAGCAATTTTGGAAGGTGAAGCAAAAGGCCAAACAGCAATGCGCCAAACGAAGGATCACCTTGAAGGCATTAAAGCATTTGTAGAAAAACGTATACCTGAATTTACTGGAAACTAAATATTTTTAAGGGCTGTATAGAAAGTTTTTGGCTTTCTATACAGCCCTTTTTATATAAAGTGAAATAAAGATTTTAGCGAATGTATAAATAGCAATATACGAGATTTTTAAGTTCAACTTA
>JBJEFO010000265.1:0-11511 GCA_051874135.1 Lysinibacillus sp. | reverse complement strand
ACCATCCATCAAACAGAGTATAGGAAATTCTCCTATACTCTTATTTATTTCCTTCAATAAATAGACAAGAAATCTACAAAAGGATGATAAAAATCTTGTTATACTAGATTGCGAAGTTAAAATTGGAGGAATAGACGTTGTTGAGTAAAATTATTCAGAATGTGTTGCTGTCGTTTGCCATGGCCGCTTCAGTCAGTGCTTGGTTTACACAAGCAGACTTTAGCATTATGAATATCGAGTTGTTTACTATACCGGTATTTTTCCTTATTGTTTATGGATTATGTTTAGTAATTGCAGAAGATGTTCGCAATTCGTTTAAAAAAGTATTATGGTTTGACAAGCGTAAGGACAAACGCCCTATTTGGCAAGTCGGTGTTGGTATGATTTTTTTCTTTGCACAAATAGGCTTTGTTGAAACATTTGCGCGTGAGCTAATGCCATTTAATTTAGGCGGTATGCCGTTATATATTGTGTTCTCTTTTATGAACGCCTTTTTAATCACAGTAATCTATGAAGAGATTTTTTATGTTGAAGAGAATAGTACAGAAAAATATAAGTTTAATAAATTAGAATAGATATGATGCTACCGAAGCTTCATATCTTTTTTTATTTTTAAAAGCCGTACATATGTTTTACAATAGAGAAGACTTGAATTAACGGAGGATGATACGATGACAAAGGAGAAAGTGCTTCTTTTAGATGGTAATAGTTTGGCATACCGTGCCTTTTTTGCCTTGCCACTTTTAACGAACGACCAAGGCATTCATACAAATGCAACATACGGCTTTACGATGATGCTACAAAGAATTATGGAGGAAGAACAGCCGACAAAAATGCTCGTGGCGTTCGATGCAGGAAAAACGACATTCCGCCATGAATCATTTGAAGAATATAAAGGTGGTCGACAAAAAACGCCACCAGAATTATCCGAGCAATTTCCTTACATTCGAAAATTAATTGATGCATACAATATTAAGCGCTACGAGCTACCGATGTATGAAGCGGATGATATTATCGGAACGCTAGCGAAACAAGCAACAACTGAAGGTATGGAAGTTGTAATCGTATCAGGAGATAAAGACTTAACACAATTAGCAGATGAGAATGTAACTGTTTATGTAACACGTAAAGGGATTACGGACATTGAAAAATACACACCGGCTCATATTGAAGAAAAGTATGGTTTAACACCGCACCAAATTATCGATATGAAAGGACTGATGGGGGATGCGTCTGATAATATCCCAGGTGTCCCAGGCGTCGGTGAAAAAACTGCGATTAAGTTATTAAAAGAGTACGGCTCGGTCGAAGCGCTATACGAAGCAATTGATGGCATGAAAGCATCGAAAATGAAGGAAAAGCTTGTAGCTAATGAGGAACAGGCACATTTATCGAAAAGACTTGCGACTATTTATACGGAAGCGCCAGTAGAGATTACATTAAATGATATCGTTTATGCAGGGCCGAATGAAGAAGAAATTTTAACCGTTTGGCGAGAGCTAGGCTTTAAATCGTTAATTGATAAAAGTAATTTTGCGGATACAGTAACAGAGCAACAGGAAATTGCAGTTGAAATGGTGACAGATGTAAAAGAAGAGATGCTTGCGGATAAAATGGCCGTTCATGTGGAGCTTGAAAATGAGCACTATCATGACTGTCAGGCATTTGGCATTGCATTAACGGATGGTGTACGGACACTGTATGTACCAATTAGCGTTGCTTTTACAAATGAAGTATTGAAAAATTGGCTACAAGACGATACAAAACAAAAGTATGTGGCAGATAGTAAAGCAACACAGGCATTTTTACAACGTATGGATATAGAGCTTCGTGGCGTGACGTTTGATTTATTATTAGCAAGCTATATCGCAAATCCTGCCATTTCAAGCGATGACGTACAGGCGTTGGCGAAAGAGTTTGGCTATACAGAAGTTCAGTCAAATGAAGCAATTTATGGAAAAGGTGCAAAATGGACGCGCCCAGAAGAATCAGTGCTAGCTGATCATGTAGCACGAAAAGCGTTAGCGGTATGGCATTTGCAACCGGTTCTTGAAGAAAAGCTAAAGGAAAACGAGCAGTTTGAGCTGTATAAAAACTTAGAGCTCCCACTTGCATCAATACTTGGCAAAATGGAGTCACAAGGAATTACCGTGCATGTTGATACACTTGAACAAATGGGTGATGAGTTAGCGAAAAAATTGGATGTCATTGAAGCAACGATTTATGAGTTTGCTGGTGAAAAATTCAATATTAACTCGCCAAAACAATTAGGTGTTATTTTATTTGAAAAACTCGGGTTACCAGCGATTAAGAAAACGAAAACAGGTTATTCTACAGCAGCAGATGTATTAGAAAAGCTACAATACGAGCATGCGATTGTGAAACATATTTTAGATTATCGCCAATTATCGAAATTAAAATCAACTTATATTGAAGGGCTGATTAAAGTCGTGCACCGTGATGATTCCAAAGTGCATACGCGTTATCAGCAGGCGCTAACGGCAACAGGTCGTTTAAGCTCAGTTGATCCGAACTTGCAAAACATTCCGATTCGTTTAGAAGAGGGACGCAAAATTCGCCAAGCGTTCGTGCCATCAAAACCGGACTGGGTATTGTTTGCAGCAGATTATTCACAAATCGAACTACGTGTATTAGCACATATGTGTGAAGATCCAGCGCTAGTAGAGGCGTTCCGTGAAGGGATGGATATTCATACTCGTACAGCGATGGATGTATTTGGTGTAGAAAAGCCGGAAGATGTTACATCTTTAATGCGCCGTACTGCAAAGGCTGTTAATTTCGGTATTATTTATGGTATTAGTGATTACGGTTTATCTCAAAACTTAAATATTACACGTAAAGAAGCAGCGAAGTTTATTGAAAATTATTTAGAAAGCTTCCCTGGTGTTAAAGGCTACATGGATTCAATTATCGCAGAAGCAAAGAAAAATGGCTTTGTCACAACGATTTTAAATCGTCGCCGTTATTTACCGGAAATTAATAGTTCTAATTTTAACTTACGTAGTTTTGCAGAACGTACAGCGATGAACACACCAATTCAAGGCAGCGCGGCAGATATTATTAAAAAAGCGATGATTGATATGGATGTGCGCCTGAAAGAAGAAGGTTTACAAACAAAATTATTATTACAAGTACACGATGAATTGATTTTTGAAGCACCACAACATGAAATAGAAATTTTAGAGCGTATCGTACCAGAAGTGATGGAACATGCTATTGAGTTAAATGTGCCGTTAAAAGTTGATTTTTCTTACGGTCCAACTTGGTATGATGCAAAGTAAGGAGACGTTATGCCGGAATTACCAGAAGTAGAAGGAGTCGTACGTGATTTAAAGCCACTGGTCGAGGGAAAAACAATTGAACGCGTAAAATTGTCAGAAGTTGTTTATAACGCGGCAGAACTAGGAAAGCAGTGTATCGTTAAAAATGCGAATCCTGCCGACTTTGAGCTTGTTGTTTCAGGAATGAATATTGCGCAAATTATGCGTCGTTCAAAGTATATTTTCTTTCATGTGTTAAGAGACGAGGAGCCGTTTCTACTCATTAGCCATCTCGGAATGTCGGGTGCTTGGTTTGTCGTCAATCATTTAGATGAAATTACTGAAGCGAAATTCCGCAAACATGTGCATGCAGTGTTTACGTTAAATACAGGTGAATTGCTTGTGTATGCAGATATTCGCCGCTTTGGTGAACTGCGTTTTATAAAGGAACTGGCCGACCATCCGCCGTTAACGAAAATGGCACCCGAGCCGTTTGACGACGATGCGTGCGAGTACTTTTTAGCCAAATGCGAGATGCCGAAGTATGCGAAAAAGCCGATTAAAGAAGTTATTATGGACGGACAAGTCATTTCGGGCTGCGGTAATATTTATGCTACTGAAGCGTTGTTTGCGGTAAAAATCAGACCGACTTGCAAAACAAGTGAAGTAAGTAAAAAGCGAAAAATCGAGCTGTTCGAGGCTATTCGTGCTGTTCTACTTGAAAGTATCGAAAATGGCGGCTCGACTATTTCGGATTATCGCAGTGTCAATGGTGGGGCTGGGAGTATGCAAGACCGTTTAAAAATGTATAGTAAAAAAGTATGTCCAGCATGTCAAACGCCTACAGAGGCTGTTGTCATCGCAGGGCGTACGTCAACATATTGTCCAAGCTGTCAAAAATAGGGGTGTAGGGAATGATTATTGGATTAACAGGAAGTATTGCAAGCGGTAAAAGTACAGTGGCGAAAATGCTAGAAGGCTATCATTTACCGATTGTCGATGCGGATTTAGTGGCACGACAAGTAGTAGAGCCAGGAACAGAAACGCTAAAAAAAATTGCAGATGCTTTCGGACAGGACGTCATTAAAGAAGACGGCACGATGGACCGTGAAAAGGTAGGATCAATTATTTTCCATGATCCGTCACAGCGAAAAGTGCTCAATGAAATTATTCATCCAGCCATTCGCGCAGAGATGCTACGTCAGCGTGATGAGTATATCGCTCGTGGTGCCGACCATGTCGTAATGGATATTCCACTACTATTTGAAAGTAAGCTTCAGCACTTTGTCGATAAAATTTTAGTCGTTTCTGTGACAGAAGAGATTCAGTTAGAGCGTTTAATGGCACGTAACCAGCTAAATGAAAGAGAAGCGCGTGCTCGCATTGCATCACAACTGCCGATGTCGGTCAAAGAGCAAGGGGCTGATGCTGTTATTTATAACAATACAACGCAAGAATCAACAGCACAGCAACTACAAAAAATTTTACAAGACTGGGCTGTTATTTAGCATTTGTTAGACGTAATCAATTTGAAAAAAATTGGTTACGTCTTTTTCTGCATATAGGAGTAATAAACTTTAGTGTATATTTATGGATGGACAGGCGCTATGTTACCTTTGTTTAAGTTAAGGTAGTCTTTTTATGAAAAATGAGTTTATTGTACAAATTACGATTGAATTTTTACGGGATTTTGTTGTAGCGAATAATCGATAATATTTTCAGAAAATAATAACTTTAAAAAATTGAACGAATAGTGTTCAACTTTTTCGATAATGTGTTATACTAATCTCGTAGAAAACAATTAAAATGATAACATATTTACAGGGGGCTTTTTTATTATGACAGTTTCTATTGCAATCAACGGATTTGGCCGAATTGGTCGTATGGTGTTCCGCCAAGCTATCGTACAAGACGAATTAAATTTAGTGGCGATTAATGCAAGCTACCCAGCTGAAACATTAGCACACTTAATTAAGTATGACACAAATCACGGACCATTCAACGGTACAGTTGAAGCCGAAGAGGGTGCATTAATCGTTAACGGTAAACGTGTTGTTATCGTTTCTGAGCGTGATCCAAAGGCATTACCTTGGAAAGAAATGGGCGTTGAGTTAGTAATCGAAGCAACTGGTAAATTTAATGACCGTGATAAAGCTGCAATGCATTTAGAAGCTGGCGCTAAAAAAGTTATTTTAACTGCACCAGGTAAAAATGAAGACATCACAGTAGTATTAGGTGTTAACGATGAGTTATTAGATCTTACGAAGCATGATGTTATTTCAAACGCTTCATGTACTACAAACTGTTTAGCTCCTGTAGCAAAGGTATTAAATGATACATTCGGAATTGAAAACGGTTTAATGACAACTGTTCATGCATACACAAATGACCAAAACAACATTGATAACCCACATAAAGATTTACGTCGTGCGCGTAACTGTGCATCATCAATCATCCCAACTTCTACAGGTGCTGCAAAAGCATTAGCTTTAGTATTACCTGAGTTAAAGGGCAAATTACACGGTATGGCATTACGTGTACCAACACCAAACGTTTCTTTAGTTGACTTAGTCGTTGACGTACAAAAAGACGTAACAGTAGAAGAAGTAAACGCTGCGTTCATCGCTGCTGCTGAAGGTCCAATGAAGGGAATTTTAAACTTCTCAATGGAGCCGTTAGTATCTTCAGACTACAACACAACAACTTACTCTTCTACAATTGACGGTTTAACGACAATGGTAATGGGCGACCGCAAAGTAAAAGTATTAGCTTGGTACGACAACGAGTGGGGTTACTCAGCTCGCGTAGTAGACCTAGCGAAAAAAGTAGTGAAAGAATTATCAGCTGTAAAAGCTTAATTTGAATCAGAATATTCTTATTTAATAAGATGGAGAAGCTGTCCAGAAAGTGATAAACTTTCTAGACAGCTTAGTTTTACTTAGTGAATATTTGATGGGGGAATTGCTTTTACGGTAATCGTATCGAAATGCCACTATCCTCATCGCAAAGGCTGCGTCTCAAAAGTTTTTTCAGACGCAGCCTTTTTTTGATTTGTTCGGAATAGGAATTACTATTTTTCGTTCCGTAATATTTGCTATAATAGGTATACTAAATTGAAATGACCAGGAGAAATGATTATGAGATGTCCATCTTGTCAGTACAACGGTACGCGCGTTGTTGATTCAAGACCGGTAGATGATAATAAAGAAATTCGCCGCCGCCGCGAATGTGAATCGTGTGGGTTTCGTTTTACGACATTTGAAAAAATAGAAGAGACACCACTAATTGTAGTGAAAAAAGAAGGATCTCGTGAGGAATTCAGTCGTGAGAAAGTGTTGCGAGGGCTTATTCGTGCATGTGAGAAGAGACCTGTGTCGCTAGAAATGTTAGAAGAGCTTGTATTAGCAATTGAAAAAGATTTACGTCGCATTGGTAACTCAGAAGTACGTTCAGAAGATGTTGGAGAAATGGTGATGGATCGTTTATCTAAAATCGATGAAGTTGCATATGTCCGATTTGCATCGGTTTACCGCCAATTTAAGGACATTAACGTTTTTATCGATGAGTTAAAAGATTTGTTAAATAAACAAACAGGCGATAAATAAAAATTAATAGGGAGTGAATAAAATGATTCATATGTATAAGGAATTGCTCGCAACGGATCATT
Source organism: Lysinibacillus sp. (assembly GCA_051874135.1). Lineage (GTDB taxonomy): Bacteria > Bacillota > Bacilli > Bacillales_A > Planococcaceae > Lysinibacillus_B. The sequence goes on along the minus strand of JBJEFO010000265.1, from coordinate 4,563 downwards.
TTGAAATTACGCTTCCTCAAGCATTATCAACAAACGAACGCCAATTACTTACTTTGTTTTATCAACCGTTAACAGGACCGGACCCAATTAGTCTTTATTTAATACTTTGGGCTGAGGGCGAGGATTATACAGCTGGTAAAATGACACATTATTATTTGATGAATGTGCTAGGTATGTCAGTACGGTCTATTTTTGAGGCACGTATTGCATTAGAAGCGATTGGTTTATTGCGTACATGGAGAAAAGATGAAAATGATAGTCGTACCTTTATATATGAATTAGTGCGCCCATTAGAAGCGCGCGAATTTTTTGCCGATCCATTGCTATCAATGTTTTTATTTAGCAAAATTGGTGAACAAGCGTATCGGAAATTAAGAAATCGTTTTTGTAAACAAGTTGATAAGCAAGGATTTAGTGAGGTTACACGTACATTTACAGATGTTTATAGGCCTGTACACACGAATGTTCCGCAAGATATTTTAGAAGAACGTGATACGGAGCAAGGATATCCGTTTTATTATGAGCAGTTTGATTTTAATTTATTGCGTGCAGGACTTTCCGAGCAACTTGTACCGACAAGCGCTTTAACAGCAGAAGCACGTCAGATGATTGCAAAGCTAGCCTTTTTATATCATCTCTCCCCATTAGAGATGCAAAAGGTCGTTGTGTTAGCGTTAGACGATACGATGAAGCTACCGCTAGAGCGGTTAAAAAAAGCGGCTGCAGATTACTACAAAATTACGATTTCGAAGGACGCGCCAAAATTAGCGAAAACGTTTGACTCAAGGCAGGCAACCTCTGTTGAAACGAAACATTCAAAAGAACAGGAGCTTCTAAACTATTTAGAAACGACACCACCAATCCAAGTGTTACGAGATATTAATAATGGTAAAGAGCCAATTCCAGCTTCAGTCCAACTTGCTGAAGATTTAATTACAAAACACGATATGCCAATCGGAGTAGTCAATGTGTTGCTTGAATATGTTATGTTGACGACAGATATGCGTCTTCCAACAAAATATGTAGAAAAAATTGCTGATCATTGGATTCGTAAAAATTTAAAGACAGCTAAAGAGGCAATGGATTTAGCACGCCAAGAGCGAGATAAATATGCGAAATGGAAAGCGGAAAACGAATCGAAAGCTAGTAGACCGCAAAAGCAAAATTATAAAAAAGCAAGCGGGCGTGAGGAAAAAGTGCCTGATTGGTTTTATAAGCGTGACGAAGATCCACCTCAAGCGTCGGCACAAGCTGAAACGGTCGACTTTGAAGCGGAACGTCAAAAAATATTACAAAAGTTAGGACAAGATGGGCAGGTGAATTAACATCGAACCGATAAACAAACCTTTAAAAAACATTAAAATTCCATCGTTTCAGGAGCGATACGAAGCGATGCGAAGAGAAATTTTAGAAAATAAAGAAGTACAAAAGTTTATTGCGGAAAACGATACGGTCGTCACAAAGGAAATGATTGAGCGTAGTTTAACGAAGCTAAATGAGTTTATTTCTCAAACGCCAACGTGTTGTAAGGCTGATTCTACGGCATGTTGTACAAACTATTTAGCGGGCTTTATACCGAAGCTTTATATTTTACGAGGCAATATTGAAATTAAATATGAACCTTGTGAACAGAAAAAATTAGAGGACGAGCATCGTGAAACAGCGAAAATGATTTCAAGTATGCATATGCCAAAGGATGTTTTAAAGGCTACGTTAAAAGATTTAATGATTGATGATAAATCACGTTTAGAAATTGCGCATAAGGCAGCTGACTTTATTGCACAATATAAAACAACGGGGGAATTACCTGCAAAAGGTTTCTATTTATATGGGAAGTTTGGTGTCGGGAAATCCTTCGTTTTAGGTGCAATTGCCAATGAATTAGCTACGCTTAAAGTAAGGTCTGTAGTCGTATTCGTACCGGAATTTTTACGTGAAATGAAAAATTCGATTCAAGATCAAACATTAAACGAAAAACTTGATTATGTAAAAAAAGCGCCCGTATTAATGTTAGATGATATCGGTGCAGAAACGATGACGGCTTGGACACGTGATGAAATATTAAGTACGATTTTGCATTATCGTATGAGTGAACAATTGCCAACTTTTATTACATCGAATTTTGATTATGCAGGACTTGAACATCATTTAGCACAATCACAGCGCGGTGATGTTGAAGTAGTGAAGGCAGCTCGTATAATGGAGCGTATAAAAGCAGTAACGATTCCGATTCAAATGGAAGGTGTCAATCGAAGAAATTCGTAATACTTTTGCTGTTGATTTTTTTTAAAGGCAGGCGTATACTACGTAAGTAAATATATGAAAGCTTTGAAAAGGACAAGAAATTTGTGCACCGACTTTTAGAGAGGGAAGCCTTGGCTGTGAGCTTCCTAGTACGACACATATTTTACTACCTTTGAGCAGTGGCGAGGAAATGCGCCAACGTTTCTCAGTACGTTAACTGACCGAGAGCTTCTAATCGCACTTGTGCGGAAGGAAGAAGGGTGGAACCACGAGCATACGCGTCGTCCCTTTTTGGGATGGCGCTTTTTTTATTGGAAGTTTTTCAAAAAGTGGCGGAATACATTCAAATTTTGGCGAAACTTAAAATGAAATAATGCTGTGGGGAAACGTTACAAAACAATTTAGGAGGAATTATACATGTCAGAAATGATTAAACTTACTTTCCCAGATGGAAATGTAAAAGAGTTTGAAAAAGGCATTTCAACGTTAGATGTTGCAGGCTCAATTAGCCCAGGTTTAAAGAAATCAGCACTTGCTGGTAAAATTGATGGCGTATTAATCGACGCGAAAACACCGATTGAGGCAGATGCAGCAATTGAAATTATTACAAACAAATCACCAGAAGCACTAGAAATTTTACGTCACTCAACAGCGCATTTAACAGCACAAGCAGTGAAGCGTCTTTACCCAGATGCAAAATTAGGGATTGGTCCTGTTATCGATTCAGGTTTCTATTATGACATCGATTCACCAACACCGATTACAGCGGAAGATTTACCGGCAATCGAAAAAGAAATGAAAAAAATTATTGCTGAAAACATCGAAATCGAACGTAAAAATGTTTCACGTGAAGAAGCAAAAGCAATCTACACAGAAGTTGGCGATGAATACAAATTAGAACTTCTAGAAGCAATTCCAGAAGGGGAGCAAGTATCGATTTATTACCAAGGCGATTTCTTTGACCTTTGCCGTGGTGTACACGTACCATCAACAAACAAATTAAAAGAGTTCAAGCTACTATCACTTGCAGGTGCTTACTGGCGCGGAAACTCTGATAACAAAATGCTACAACGTATTTACGGAACTGCATTCTTTACTAAAGATGAGTTAAAGCATCACTTACAAATGCTTGAAGAAGCAAAAGAGCGTGACCACCGTAAAATCGGTAAAGAGTTAGATTTATTTATGACAAGCCAAACTGTAGGTCAAGGGTTACCGCTTTGGTTACCAAACGGTGCGACAATCCGTCGTACAATCGAGCGCTACATCGTAGACAAAGAGCTATCTTTAGGCTACAAGCACGTTTACACACCAGTACTTGGTTCAAAAAAATTATACGAAACTTCAGGTCACTGGGAGCACTATCAAGACGGCATGTTCCCTCCAATGGAAATGGATAACGAAACTTTAGTGTTACGTCCGATGAACTGCCCACACCATATGATGGTATTTAAAAACGGCTTACACTCTTACCGTCACTTACCAATCCGTATTGCGGAGCTTGGTACGATGCACCGTTACGAAATGAGTGGAGCGGTTTCTGGCTTACAACGCGTACGCGGGATGACATTAAACGATGCACACATTTTCGTTCGACCAGACCAAATTAAAGCAGAATTCAAAAAAGTAGTAGAATTAATTCTTGAAGTATATAAAGACTTCGAATTAAAGGACTTCTCATTCCGTCTGTCATATCGTGATCCGAATAACAAAGAGAAATACTTCGATGACGATCAAATGTGGGAAACAGCTCAAGCAATGCTTAAAGAAGCTATGGATGAGCTTGGCTATGATTACTTCATCGCAGAAGACGAAGCAGCATTCTACGGTCCAAAACTTGACGTTCAAGTAAAAACAGCAATCGGTAAAGAAGAAACATTATCGACTGCTCAGCTTGACTTCTTATTACCACAACGCTTCGACCTTTCTTACATTGGTGAAGATGGTCAACCACAACGTCCGGTTGTTATCCACCGTGGTGTTGTATCAACAATGGAGCGTTTCGTAGCGTTCTTAATCGAAGAGTACAAAGGTGCATTCCCAACTTGGTTAGCACCAGTTCAAGCAACAATCATCCCTGTATCAAACAGTGTGCACTACGACTATGCGCGTGAAATTCAAGAAAAACTACAAGCAGCTGGCGTACGTATAGAAATGGATGATCGTGAAGAAAAGCTTGGTTACAAAATCCGTGAAGCACAAATGAAAAAGATTCCGTACATGCTTGTAATCGGGGATAAAGAAGTTGAAGAAGGTGCTGTTAACATCCGTCGTTACGGCTCTAAAGATTCTGAAACTGTACCATTTGAACAATTCTTA
>JBJEFO010000264.1:0-11537 GCA_051874135.1 Lysinibacillus sp. | reverse complement strand
GCAATTCTTTGTGAAATAACGACTTCGCCATCTTCAATATCCTCATTAAAGTGATAGCGACTTTTTACAAGATCATCATTTTCCACACCAATTGTATAGACAAAATCTAATTGTGCCTCAATATTTGTATGTGTCAGAAGTACAGGCGATACCCCTGTTACACCATCCATCGCTTCGATTGCAGATAGTTGCTCGGTCGTTACCCATTTTTCTTGCTCTGGGTTATAGCCAGCCAACATTTCTGCTTCACCGAATAGCGCGTAAATTTCTTCTTCCATTTGCGTCTTCGCATTCCAAATATACATGGACATTGTTAGTATTAAACAAACAGCAACAGTAATAATACTAATGCTTGTCATAATTTGTGTAGAAGCTGCTCGAAATAATTTGATGGCAATTGTTTTTAAGTTAAACATTAGTGCTCACCTCTTGAAATGACCTTAAACTTAGCGAGTATTGCATCTAAGTCCTCTTCTGATTTGTTATTTTGATAGCTGTCTACGATTGCTCCGTCATGGAAAAACAACACGCGGTCTGCATAAGTCGCAACATACGGATCATGTGTGACAAGTAAAATCGTCTGCCCCCGTTCTTTCTGAAGTGATACGAGTAAATGTAATATTTCATCTGTCGTATTGACATCGAGCGCCCCAGTCGGTTCATCAGCAAGTAAAATCGGTGGATTTGTAATAATTGCTCGACCAATTGCAACACGCTGCTTTTGTCCACCTGATAATTCATGTGGTCTATGCTTTCGCCATTTCTCAATATGTAACTGCTTCATCACTTGCTCAACCCGTACTTTAATGTCCTTACTCGGTACATCATTCAAAATTAGTGGTAGCGCAATATTATCTTCCACATTTAAATCTTGCAGTAAATGGAATGATTGAAATACAAAGCCGATATTTTCTTTTCTATACTTAGAAGCATTTGGCTCCTTATAAATATCGTTTGCTTCCTCACCAAACAATAAAATCTTTCCCTCTGTCGGCGCATCAATTGCACTAATCATATTTAAAAACGTACTTTTCCCCGAGCCACTTGTCCCCATAATCGCAACCATTTCACCGTGATAAATCGTACAGTGAATATTTTTTAGTGCATTTACGGTATGTTCTTTTTGCTTGAATACTTTTGATATCCCCTCTACTCTTAGCACCTCTGTTAAGCGCTGAGTTGGGATTGGAATTTTATCAATGACTGTCTTCAACGGATTGAACCCATTCATCTATGTACGCCCCCTTCAATTGTTGTCTTAATGCTTGTAACCCTCGTCGAATATTTGTCTTTACCGTGCCTTCTGGACATTCTAAAATGGCGGAAATTTGCTTCACCGAATAGTCTTGATAAAAGCGCAATAATAGCGCCGTTTTATACTTTTCCTCTAATTCGCAAAGAGCCTGCCACAGATCAAGCTCCTCTTCGATATTTGAAGAAGATGGTCCTTGTAGTAAATCCAGCTCAGCCGGCTCTATCATATGTTCTCGGTTATTTTTAGCTATGTATGTTTTGCTGCAATTAATGACAATTCGCGTCATCCATGTCGTAAAGTAATGATGCTCCTTTAACTTCCCAATCGCTTCATATGCACGGATAATGGATTGTTGGATAATATCGACAGCGTCATTTTCATTTTGTACATAAACAAAGGCAATGCGATATAACTGCCCTTGCAGTGGTTCAATTAATTGATAAAACGCTTCCTCGTCCCCATTCTTCGCAAGCTCGACTAAATCTATTTGTTTTGTAACGATCAGAAACGCCCCCTTCCACCTATTAGACTCCCAGAAACTGTATTTCGATTCAACTTTTTGGATTTTTTTTATTTTTACAAACAAATTAAAGACACTAGCCAATCATTAACTAGTGTCCTTACCTATTTACGAGCGCCATCAACCCACGCTTTTAAGGGGGAGTTATCAGTAATTTTCCATATCAAACATCCCAAGTTCAATTGCATATTGCTGTCCTGCATTAATATCATATTGAATCATTCGATAGTCATGTATTAATTCACGAACGTCCTCCGGCAATTCATCTTCATAAACGAAAGTCTCATCCGGCAGTAACAGGTATTCTCCCCACCTAATAACGGGTACTGTTTTTTGCAGCTCAGACATGAGCACATAATACGGTGTTACTTCTACATTTAGCTGTTCCAATACTATTGAACTTATCATATTTGGACTAATCACCGGATAATCTAATGTTGCGGTTTCAAAGTTGCTATAAATAAAATAATCTGTTTCATAAAACGCTAAATTTTCTTGTTCATTATCTCTGTCAAAGCCTTCAAACACTTCTGATGGCAAATGATCACCGAAAAACACGACCGTCACACGTTTATCCATCGCTTCAATTTCTTCTATAAACTGCTCGGTAGCAAAATCTGTATAGCTTAGGCCTTGCACATACGTTTCGATTCGTGCTTTCTCCTGTTCATCTAGCTCATTTAATACTTCAAAACGATTGTTATATTTGTTGTAGTCATAAGGACCATGATTTTGCATCGTCGTTAACAAAATAAACAGGTTCCCCTCTTCCGCCTCATTCACAATATTTAACACTTCGTCATACGCGGATGCATCACTAATATAATTGCTATTGTCCATTGTTTCTTTATAGGAAAGATCGACAGTGCCGCCTTCATAAATAAATGGATTAAATCCAAACTTCTGAAACACGTCTTTTCTTCGATAAAGATTTGCATTATACGAATGGACAGCTATTTTTTCATGAAATAAATTCGTAAAGCTCGGTACTTCATTGAGATTTGGTACTAATAATGTGTATGGAATAGGTAAAGATGAATGAAAATAATTCGTACTAAATGCCGTTAACACTTCGTATTCAACATTTGCTGTACCTCCACCATAACTAGAGCCTAATAAGACGCCTGAAGTTGTTTCATTTTTCAAAAGGCGAATAAAAGGTATCGGGTCATCCGATAGTTGTAAGCCAGGTATTCTTAAAGGGTCGATAAAACTCTCGCTTAACACGAAAATTACGGTATGATCTTCTAACATTTCTCTGCCGTCATTCATTTCCACAGATTTTTCTTTATATTTGTCGACAATATCTCGCACTGCTTCATAGGAATAATCTTCAGGTACTTCCTCCATCACTTGAATATCTATGTTTTTTATAAAGCCAGCTAAAGGACCGTTCACGCGATAATCTTCACTTAAATCCCAATAAATATTTGTAATGCCGAACGATGTAGCAATTATTTTATAAGGATTACGTTCATGATTACTATTTATAAAACTAAAAAAGACGAAACATAAAAGAAGTGATAGTAGAAGTCTTTGTTTAACTGTATAGATTGGCTTACATTTGATTTTTTTGAGGAGAAATAAAGCAGCGATTAACAATAAAATAACACCTATGATTGCAATCATATGCACTCGGTTAATCATTTGGATAATGTGGCTTATTTCGAAAATCATCGAAAAATCACTTGGTAAAAGAGGTTCACTTCTATAACGTAACTTTAAATAGTTAGCAATGGAGAAAAGAAGCGTCGTACTGAGTAATAAAAATAAAGCATATGTTTTCCGGTTAACAATCACTAGGAATGCTACATACAAAAAGTATAATACAATAATATTAAAAATATAATTATGCCAATAGTTTTGTGTATAATACACTACATCTTGAAAATGAAATTGACATTGAAAATATATTAAAATACATTGTGCCAGCAATAATATAAATATTATAAAACTACTATTTTTTAGCTTCTGCATGAAAACATGTTGTTTTTCTATATTGTTTCTATTGTCTTCCATATTAAAAACCTCTTTGTATTTTTTGTTTATTGTATTTAAAATTTTAATGCTTATATAGACAATAGTGGAAATCTGAATATTATATTTACATTACAAATCCTACCTTATAATTAGTGTTAAATTGTTATGCTACAAATCATGCATTTATAATCAATGCATGATTTTCTTCCAATACACTACTGTTCTTTACAAACAAGATATTCTAAAAATCCCCCTTTACATTAGGTAGAGTATTCAGTATTAAAATAAGCAAAAGACATAAAATCTTATCCTGTCACATCTATTTATACTGAATATTAAAAGAGAATCGAGGAAGTTCGATGGTGAAAAAACCGACATTGATTTTAATGGCAAGCTTTGCAGGGTTGATTTTATTAGGGGCGTGTTTATTGAAGCTTCCGTTTGCGACGACTATGCCGATTTCATGGCTTGATGCACTCTTTACCGCAACATCTGCCGTATGTGTAACGGGGCTTGTCGTAATGGATACAGCAGATAGCTTTACACTGTTCGGTGAGATCGTGTTGCTTACGCTCATTCAGCTTGGTGGGCTTGGTTTTATGACGGTTTCTTCTTTTTTACTATTGTTTTTTAAACGGCGAATTTCTTTACAGGATAAGCTTGTCTTACAGGAGTCATTCAATGCACATTCCACCGAGCAAGCATTCTATTTACTAAAACGTATCGTCATGTATACGCTTATCATCGAATTGATCGGTGCAATCATTTTAGCTATTCGATTTTCCGTTGATATGCCCGTCATAAAAGCGATTTATTACGGTATTTTCCACGCTATTTCCATGTTCAACAATGCGGGCTTTGATTTATTCGGAGGTTTTTCGAGCTTAATAGATTATCAGGGGGATATTGTTGTCGTTTTCACCGTTTGTTCACTCATTTTATTTGGCGGACTTGGCTTTATTGTCATAGATGAACTACGGCATTTTCGAAAAGGAAAACAACTATCTTTACACAGCAAAGTTATTTTGTCTATGACGGCTTTTCTCGTCATCGGTGGAACGATTGCCGTTTCGTTTTTTGAAACAAGAAGCGGAGGCGTCCTTGTTAATGCTTCGTTGAAAGAGCAGTTTTTAGGCGCTTTGTTTCACAGTGTAACGCCTCGTACAGCCGGCGCGAATACATTGCCAATGAATGAGCTGACGATTCCTACTTTATTAATGACCATCGTATTTATGTTTATTGGGGGCGGTTCTGGTTCTACTGCAGGTGGGGTAAAAATTGCGACGATTACCGTACTAGCGGCTGTTATTTGGAGTCAGTTGCGCGGATCAACAGAAACGATTTTATGGCGACGGACAATTTCTAACTCACTCATTCTAAAAGCGTTTACGCTCGTGAGCTGTAGCGCCATTTGGGTGTTCATCACGACCATTGTACTCGCTATGACAACAGATGGCTATACGATGATTACGTATTTATTTGAGGCAACAAGTGCATTTGGCACAGTCGGTCTGTCGCTCGGTATTACGCCGATGTTGTCTCCAGTAAGTGAAGTGATGATAATGCTGACGATGTTTATCGGCCGACTCGGTACGTTAACAATTTTATATGTGCTACTCGCCCGTCCAGCTAATCGATTCCGCTATCCAAATGAAAACTTAATGATTGGGTAATTTTTCGTATGAAACGGCAAGCTACTTTACAAATATAAGTAGCTTGCCGTTTACATAAAAAATAATTTTATTCTTCTAGCTTCCCCTAAATTTATGTATGCTGCACTACAGCCATAACTTGTTTCCCTACGACCATAAACATTGCATAAATAACAAGCGCCGTTAACACCGCTTGTCCAGGCTTCCAAAAGCTTGATAAATAAAAGACAAGCCCTGTAAATAGCACCATGCCGAATGCACCAAAAATCGCATTTTGCTGTACGACATGGAATGTTTCCGCGGTCATGCTTTTCATCTGTAAACGCATATTGAGCAGCGTTAAAATCGGTAAAAGTGTGATAACACCCGATAAAAAATGTAAATTGGAGCGACTAAGCCATGAAGCTAACAACATTACTGTGCCGCCAATAATAAATTGCACAACATAAAACACGTCATGTTCCCTCTATTCTGTTAAAAATAAAACCACTATAACCCAATAAATCAACATTTTCAATAGGAAAAAGTTTATTTCGTTATTTGAGAGTTTATTTCTGGAATCACATCACTTTATCTTGTACTTTCCATCCTATTTACAACAAAAACTTCGTCATTTCGCCACTTGTCATTTATTTCCTCGACCAGTCACTATACAATGAATACCACACACTTGGATTTTTTAACCACTTATATTTGATTAGCCAAAATGCTGTTTAGCACCTGCTACACTAAAGAAGGAAGGGAGATTTGCAATGAAAGTCCAACTGACCGTTCATGAGCAATATAAGGAAATGGAGGTGCATGTGTTCACGGATGCTTATACAGATGAAGTCGAGCAGCTCATGAAAACATTGAAGTCTCCAAAAGCTACAATCATTGATGGCTATAATGCTACAGAAATTCGTATGTTGAAATTGGAGGATATTTTTACGATTTATGTGGAAGATGGAAAAGTTTATTTTCAAACTGCGGAGGAAGAATTTGAATCGAAACGCAAATTATACGAGCTAGAAGCGTTACTCGAATCGAGCTTTGTAAAAATCAATAAATCGACACTCGTAAATTTATCAAAAATTGTATCCATCCAAATGGGCATTGTCTCTACCCCGCAGCTCATATTAGACAACGAAACAACGGTACATGTTAGCAGAAAATATTTTAAGCTACTAAAAGAAAAATTGATGATGGGGAGAGAAAACGGATGATATACATACGCAGTTGTTTATTAGGTATTTTAATCTCGTTAAGTACATCTTATATCATCTTAACGTTAAGCTTATTATCGGATAATGCTGACATTTCAAGTGAGGAGTTAATGCAACAACTACTCATTGCCATCGTCATGGGGATTGTCATTGGGCTTGCTACAACTATTTATTTTTTAGACAAATTTTCTTTAACAATCGCGACGATGATTCATTTTGCAATTGTTACATTAGTCGTTTTCGTAGCTGGAACAGTAGGACAATGGTTCGACTGGAATGAACCAAGCTCCATCATTGGGGTATTTATATCCGAAGTTATCGCATATATCATCATTTGGATTGTTATTCATATTTTAATGAAACAAGAAGTGCAACAATTAAATCAACTAATTCAAGAAAGAAGGTTAGAAGATGAACAGCATAGAAGTAAATGATTTGCGTAAAAATTACGGCAGCCATGAAGCCGTTAAAGGCATATCATTCTCTGTGAAAAAAGGAGCGCTGTTTGCGTTTTTAGGTACTAATGGTGCAGGAAAATCCACGACGATTGAAATTTTATGCACGCTCAATAAAAAAACGGCAGGTGATGTAACAATCGCCGGTTATCCACTTGCAAATAGCGATGCCATCCGAAAAGAAATCGGTGTTGTGTTCCAGCAAAGCATTTTAGATGACCAACTATCGGTCTATGAAAATATTATGCACCGAGGTAAAACATATCACTTAACAAAAACGGCGCTACAAGAAAACTATGCTTTCGTCTCACACTATTTACAATTAACCGATATCGAACATAAAAAATACGGCAGCCTGTCCGGTGGGCAAAAACGCCGCGCAGATATTGCCCGCGCAATTATTCATAAACCGAGCATTTTATTTCTCGATGAACCAACAACTGGACTTGATCCGAAAACGCGTATTTTCGTTTGGGAAGCAATTAAAAAGCTGCAGCAAGAAACGAATATGACGATTTTTTTAACGACGCATTATATGGAAGAAGCCGCTGTCGCAGACGATATCGTCATCATTAAGGAAGGTGAAATTGTCGCCCAAGGGTCACCACACACGTTAAAAGATATGTATGCATTCGACCATGTCACATTGCTCTTTAAAGATGCTACTACAGGTGAACAGCATTTACTCGACAACAATATTAAATTCCAAGAAAAAAACGGTGTCTACAATATCCGTGTGCAATCAACACTACAAGCACTACAAATTTTAAAAGAACTTGAAAATAACCTAGAATCCTTTGAAGTCATTAAAGGTTCAATGGATGATGTATTTATTCGTATTAATGAAGGAGGTAGTACAGTATGAGCACAATCGTTAGTTTAATTAGTCGACACAATAAAGTATATCGCAGAGATAAAATGCTTGTTTTTTTCTCCTTTTTATCCGTACTTATTGTTATTATTTTATATGCCGTGTTTTTACAAAAGCTACAAGTAGATGCAATTGAAGCGATTGTACCTGCTTCGACTGAAGTTACAACACTTGTCAATGAATGGATGATAGCTGGATTATTATCAATCATAACAGTTACAACAACGCTCGCAGCATTTGGCATCTACATTTATGACTTAGAAACAAAGGTGCTCGCTGATTTTTTAACCGCCCCTATCTCTCGTATCTCACTGCAATTAAGCTATGTCGCGAATGCATGGGTCATCGGCTTTATTTTATCCGTTATCGCCTTTATTTTATGTGAGGTATTTATCGTCGCATCAGGTGGTCATTTCGTTGATATTACTACATTTATCGAAATTATTGTCATTATTGCCTTATCTGTCTCTCTTAGTAGTATGTTGAACTTATTTTTCACGTTACTCGTCTCTACACAAACCTCCTTTTCTACACTTAGTACAATTATAGGGACAGCAATTGGCTTTTTATGTGGCGTTTATGTGCCGATGGGATCATTACCAGATGCTGTACAAAAAGTGATACAATTTTTCCCGGTTAGCCACTCAACCGTGCTGTTTCGTGAAGCATTAATGACCGATTCTTTAGACAAAGTGTTTGCTTCTGCTCCCGAAGCTGCCTTAGACTACAAAATTAACTTTGGTGTTGTGTATGAATTCGGCGATACACTTTTATCAACGAATATTAGTTATATTGTCATTATCGGCTCGACTATTGCGCTAGCGGCCATCTCATTTATGCTCTTTAAATTAAAAAGTAAATAAACAGAGTGCTAGGTACTGAACTGCATAGTACTTAGCACTTTGTTTTATACTTTAAACGAAGAGGTACTAGCCGAACCAGCAAAACCACCTAGCACTGTTCCATATGCAATGTGTGCCACTAACCATATCCCAAATGACAGGATAGAAAGAGGCTCTTGTGTACAATCTGATAATACTGGTGTTGGATAGAGGGAGATTGCAATGATTGCATTTATGACAACTGTATTTGACACTTGATAAATTTCATCATCAATTATTTCTACTCCCGCTACATGTAATATCCCCCGTAAACGTTACTTTTTTAATCATTCACAGAAAATGTTAATAAAAAATGAAACGAAAATATCACCTAAAAGCAATATCCTCGTTTCATCAATTTATTTATTCAATATGAGATGTTGCTAATGCTTGTGCTAATGTTACACCACCATCAGTATTACTATACTGGTATGCTCCTAAAGGTAAGCCCCAAATTTCGACAAAGTCACCTTCTAAAATATCAGTTGCATGATACCCAATGGCATAAATAGCATTGAAGTCCATATCCTCAATTAAAATAAGCGAATAAGGTGTCCCATCATCTAAAGTACCCTCTTCAATTTGAATCACATCTCCAGCAAAATTGACAACCTTCTCTAAATACGGTGTTACATTTTTATTTAAATGTTTAGAAGTAATTTCATCGTCAGCGAGCTTCTTCACTCTTTTAATTGCATCTTCCGTCATTGCTGGGAATAAATCTGGATTTGAATTTATAAAATTATAAGATACTTTATCTAGCGCTACTACTTCTTCTGTGAAATATGGAACATGATCTAAATAATTTCTAGCATTATTTACTGCCGCTGCTGCTGCTGCTTTTTCAGCTTCTGCCTTCTCTTTTTCCGTGTCTTCTTTCGCTACTTCCTCTTTTTCCGTTGTTTCCTTTTCTGTTGTTGATTCTTCAGTTTCTGTTTCACTAGCTGCTTGTGTCTTGCTCACATCTTTAGCTTCCTCTTCAGCCCCACATGCTGCAGTTATTAATGTCAATGAAGCAAAAATGGCTATTAAAAAACGTTTTTTCATCACAAGTACCCCCTATATTTTCTTTCAACGGACTAAATATACCAATATAAGGGAATTTATTAAACGATATATTTTTGACTCAACTTGTAATTCTTCATTACTTAATTACTATTTGAATAATAATATCATTTTTTATAAATATTAACTTTCTAACACCTCCATATAACAAAATTTAAATTGTTAAATACGATAAAAAGGTTATATATGGTAAATAAATTTATTTTTACAGCAGATATTTTATAGTAACTTAATAAATAAATATTATATATCCACCTCCACAAGGGCAATAAAATAGACCTATAAAGACAGTCCATATGAATTAAGTATTTTTAACATAATGTCCAAATATATTATTAGGAAATTACTTTGAAACTATATTCAAAAAAGTATTTTTTATGATTAAACATGAAAAAGCACTTGTTATCTACGTTACAAACAAGTGCTTAATATTTTTAGTTATAAGTCAATTAGTTAGATTTTGATTAGAATATAAAAATTTCTTCTCCCTTCTCTTGTCCTTCCTCAAACAATTTTATGTAAATAATTTTTTTCTGATTATCTTCTAACTGACCCATCGAAATCTGTAAAACTTGCTCTGTGTTTTCTCCACCCATTTGATAGAAATGTCCATTCCATTTCCCTGTTATTTTTTGTGCATCAGAAGCTATGATTTCTTCGACATATATTAATTCTCCAAAATCACTCTGAAGTACGCTTTCATCCGCACTAATTGTTAGCTCTTTAATAATTGTGGATGATGGATTTTGAATGATTACTTGTTCATCAACCTGAGTAATTGTAATTTCACTTTCACCGACCTTACCAAGCTGTAAATGCTGATCTAACTCTAGTAAAAATTTGTACTCTTCTTCTGTAACACCTAACTTTTCATCATAAGGGAAAATCTCTCCTTCTGCTAGGGTAGCTAATGTTTCTAAATACCAAGCTTCATTTTTCACAAGAGACGCTTGCATCTTATTTGTAATTTCCTCCGCATCTTTATTCAAATCTGCTGAAAGACCAATTGCCATCACATCTGCTCGGTAT
The DNA here is from genome assembly GCA_051874135.1 of Lysinibacillus sp. Lineage (GTDB taxonomy): Bacteria > Bacillota > Bacilli > Bacillales_A > Planococcaceae > Lysinibacillus_B. Next base: position 624 of record JBJEFO010000264.1, on the reverse strand, counting down.
GTTCCTTCCGAAAACATTTGAGAAAGATCAATCTTACTGTTATCTAATGTCTCGCTATTTGCATTAACTGAGGTTTCTGGTTCTATTATTTCTTCCTTTTTCTTTCCTTGTTCAGCTTCTCCTGCATTGCAAGCTGCTAGTACGAATGTTGCAAAAATTACTGACATCCATTTGCTTCTCATTTTATTTTCTCCTCTTCCACCTTTGATTTAACTAACAACACAAAATATTTTAACAAATATTTACATTTTTATAAAGGGACGATATATTCATTCAATTTAACATCGTATAAGATAACAACCAAGTGCCTTTCTATCCAAAATTAATAGAAAGGCTCTTTCATATTATTCTTTTACAACCCTTGAATAATAAACCAAACAACCGGAACAAACAGCGCAGGCAACATATTCACCGTTTTGCTATCTTTAATGCCTAAAATCGATAAGCCGGATGCAAAAATTAAAATGCCACCAACGATTGATACTTCCGTCATCAGCTCTGCTGTTAAAAAGGGCTCGATATACTGCGCACTCATATAAATTCCGCCTTGCCATAAAAACAGCACGACAGCCGAAAACATAATACCAATACCGTACGTTGCAGCTAGTGCCATCGAAGTGACTA
>JBJEFO010000263.1:0-2668 GCA_051874135.1 Lysinibacillus sp. | reverse complement strand
TAACGTTGAACAGCTCCCTGAACAAATGGTAGGAAGCCATCGTAAGTTTATTCATATGTTTAAGGAATGATAAAAGAGTTTTGCACGCTTTAAATTACAAAATATAAGGACATTATGCTGCATATATTATTAATAGCGAATGATTGTTTAAAATCATAAGTCACCTAACATCTTAGAGTTTAGATTGTAGGTGACTTTTTATTTAGTAAATAGGAAAAATGAGTTGTTCGAATTTAGGAATATGTTTTGCATTTCAAGGAGGGATGGCATGCGTATTTTACAGGGGAGGTATTTGGTTGGTGGTACGGAGCAAGTCGTGCATCTGAGTGAAATGAATAAGCAAAAGTATCAAAAACAGCTCAAAGGAAAGCTGTATTGTCCTACAGAAGAATGTCCAGCTTTAATATCGTATAGCGCAGGAAAGAAGGCACATTTTAAAACGTGGCGATTACGACATCATAGCCCGCACTGCATTTACAACAATAAACGAGCGGTTATTACGAATTCGGATAAAGATACGAAGGCTACAATAAGCGGTAATCGTAGGCAAAGCGCTTTACGGAGTGCTGCGAAAATGTTTGAAGGAAGTAAAAGTGAAAAAAAGTCGAAGGAAGAGCAAAGTATTGCCCCTCGATTAGCGAAAAGGCAACGAAAAAACAGCATGCAAATGACATTATATGATGATGGTTTATTGGCAGAAGAGGCACTTGTAAAAAGAGGAGCGATTCGCAAGAAATTTGTTGATGAGCTAACGATGAAAGATGTAGGACAAGTTCGTTTAGTGTTAGGATATATTGATTCGATTGAGCTAGTAGATAGTGTTGCGGAACTAGTCATTCAGTATAATGACAGACAAGTAAAAGTTGTATACCCAGAAGCATTCATCAAGGAAAGACTAAACAGTAGTTATTTAAATAAATTTGACGCTATTTACAAAGTGCTAGAAAGTGAGCAACCTCCAACTTTTATTGGCATTGGACAAATCGGATTAAATGATGAACAGGCAATGGAGCTAATCATCTATAATGGTACGGATTTTACAATCAATAATAAGGACTTATCATTGTTCGCAAAGCAATATGCAAATGAATAAGTTTCGCTCTCGGTTCTTTTGTAGAATCGGGATTTTTTTATGGACATAGGATTCCTTCTATTTACGAAGTTATTTGCCTTTTAACGTATACATTTATGACGTAAAGGTAATAGCTAGTTCAAATGAATATCGATCGGAGGAAATTCGATGTCGAGAGAAAAAAGAGCATCATTGTTTACTTGGATGTATGCGATTCTTGCTACCATAATGGGACTAGTGACGGCTTTACTTGCTTATATATGAGAAATATATTTTACCTATACTATTTCAAATATGTATGTAAATGGTTTTAGCGAGTGCTACAAAAGTCTGTTTTTATATATATAACGTTATTTATTTGTGGGTATTTTTTATTAGGAAATAATTCTTTAGGAAACATGATAACGTGTTAGTAGTATAATATTCTTCAATTTACAAAATATATTGAAAATAGAAATTTAAGGATTATAATAATTCTTAAGATGAGCTAATGTTATAAAAAGATAATATGAACATTATTAAGATGTTTCTAGATTAGTCTAGAGCATCTTTTCTTGTCTGAAGTTATTACGAAAAACGAATTATTTTCAAGGGGTGAGAGTATGAGGTTTACAGTAAGAAAGAAGATTATAACAGGGTTTATCATCGTATCGTTACTATTGATGATCATTTCGGGGATGTCGATATTCTTTTTACAATCGATGACAAACTCTTATTCAGATATTATTGATCGTCATGTTGAAATAAAAACAAATATGCAAGACATTGTCATTAAAGCACAAGAGCAGTCATTAGCGGTACGAGGTACTATATTACGTGATGATTCAAGTTCACGCTATATGTTTAGAAATGCAACGACTGCAATCGATGAACTGATTGAAGAAACACGTGGTATGATTACGACTTCAGAGTATTCAGAAGCATTAAATAAGCTACAGGAAGATAATGTCCATATAGCAAAGGCGTATGATGTTTTACTAGAAATGTTGAGTGGAAATCCGACAGAGAATGAAAAACTCATTTATTGGGAACAAGAGTTGTACCCAATTGGGACAGCAATGGTTGCTTTAGCTTCAGAATATGCAACAAAATCTATTAATAATATGCAAGAAGTAAACGAAGAAAATAAGCACAATGTAAATAGTATTAATAATGCTATTATTTTGATTAGTATCGTAACAATTATTATAGCGATTGTTGTAGGGATTTTTATTTCCAATCAGATTGGTCGACCATTATTAAAAATAACGGAAGCAACAAAAACAATTTCTAGAAAAGATTTAACATTGGATCCGATTATCGTGAAAAATAAAGATGAACTAGGTGAACTAGCCATTACATTTAATGAAATGGTAGTAAATTTACGCGAGTTAATACAGCATGTTTATGTTAGTACGGAACAAGTAGCAACTTCTTCTGAAGAACTAATGGCAAGTGCTGAACAAACGACGCAAGCGACAAATCAAATTGCAGCATCTATTCAAGAAGTGGCAAGTGGCTCTAAAAATCAAGAGGAAAGTGTGGAAGCAAACTCTCGTGTTGTTCAGGAGATGACAGCGGGTGTCCAACGTGTAGCAACGGCTACTGCAACGGTTG
>JBJEFO010000262.1:8383-11687 GCA_051874135.1 Lysinibacillus sp. | reverse complement strand
TTTTGTGAATGCACAATGAAACGTTTATCCAGTTTTGAAAGAACAATCTTTCAAAACATGATGTTCTAAGGAACGTCTATATATAAGTGAAGTGATGATGGCAAAGAGGTCACACCCGTTCCCATACCGAACACGGAAGTTAAGCTCTTTAGCGCCGATGGTAGTTGGGGGCTTCCCCCTGTGAGAGTAGGACGTCGCTTCGCAAATCAAAGACTCGATGATATCGGGTCTTTTTTATTTAAACTTTTTTGCTATTAGTCTCTAGTGAAATTTTAAATTGAGCTGATTCGAAACTTTGAACATAGTGTTAAATAAGAAAACAACTCAGCCACTCACTATTATTAAAAAATCCATTACAAAAAATATGTACAATCTAAGAAAAGCTTGTAGATAAAACAGTTATTTTTGTCTACAAGCCTTTCTTTATTTTTTATAAGAAAGGTTAATTTCTATACTATTTAGGGTGTGCACTAGCAAGAGTACAACAATGAACCATATAAGATAATAATGCATTCATACATATGGTTTACCCACTTTAATAACGCTATACCAAAGGTACATCTGTAATAAATCCCATAATCAAAATTCTAAAACGTTTCTTATTTCGTTTAAATAAGATTGACTGATAGGTAATTCTGTCCCATCTTTGAGTTTAACAATAAAGTTAGAAGTAATATCCCGAGAGATTTTTTTTATGAAATGAATATTTACTATATATGATCGATGGATACGAATAAATATTTCCGGTAACCGTGTTTGTAATTCTTTTAATGTAATATTCGTCTTAAATTGCTCGCTATTTTTATAAAACCATGTTCGCTTTTGTAAACTTTCAATATGCGAAATTTGTTCGATTGCTACTGGAATCCAGTCTTCATTTTGTTTGCCAGTTAAAAATTTATATTTTGCGGGTTCTTCGATTTTGAATAGTGGTGGCAATACGATAATTAGGGCGCCGCTTTCTCCATTGACTGTAATAGGATAACCAATGGCATAATAAGGTGTTTCAAATAATGAACTTTCCATCATCGCATCCACTTTTTTCCGAGTTTGTAGTACTTGATAAGCAATGCTATCTGTAGGTACAGTAGAGCCCACTTCTAGCGATATTTTATGAGATCCAGATCCAAAGTATACAAATGTGTCTTTTATAGCTATTGCAATTGATGCATTACTTGGAATCCAATCTTCTAGAATAGTTTTATACTGTTCTAATACATCCTTATTAATATCGAAATTTTGTAAAGTCATTAAAAAATTCCCCCTCTGTATTATTCAACTTTTTTATTTCATCCCCCACATATAGTATTTCGTCTCAAAATTCAGATATTTCATCCAAAAATAATGAAAACATGATTAATCTGTTATATAGTAATTTACAACAAGGATACCTGTTATGGAACAGGGGTAATGAAAATTTTCTTAGCAGAGTATCTAGTTAACACAATGGGGAAGGTGGAAATTTAACATGTCAACTAGACAAGAAAGAATCGAAGCTTTAAAAAAGGATTGGGCAGAAAACCCGCGCTGGAAAGGTATTGAACGCGGATATGATGCTGAAGAAGTAGTAAAGTTACAAGGTTCATTCATTCAAGAACAAACTTTAGCAAAACGTGGAGCGGCTCGCCTTTGGAAGTCATTACATGAAGAGCCATTCATCAATGCTCTTGGTGCATTAACTGGTAATCAAGCTGTACAACAAGTAAAAGCAGGTTTAAAAGCAATCTACTTATCGGGGTGGCAAGTAGCAGCTGACGCAAACCTTTCAGGACAAATGTATCCTGACCAATCATTATACCCAGCAAACTCTGTACCAGCTGTTGTAAAACGTATTAACCAAGCATTACAACGTGCTGATCAAATCGATCACGCTGAAGGTCGCGAAGATGGTTTTGACTGGTTCGCACCAATCGTGGCAGATGCTGAAGCAGGCTTTGGTGGACCATTAAACGTATTCGAGCTTATCAAAGGTATGATCGAAGCTGGCGCTGCTGGCGTACACTTAGAAGACCAATTAGCTTCTGAAAAGAAATGTGGTCACTTAGGTGGTAAAGTATTACTTCCAACTCAAAACGCAATCCGCAACTTAATCGCAGCTCGTTTAGCAGCTGACGTAGCGGGTGTAGATACAGTAATTATCGCTCGTACAGATGCTGATGCAGCGGACATGGTTACTTCTGATATCGACCCACGTGATGCTGAGTTCATCACAGGTGAGCGTACACCAGAAGGCTTCTTCCGTACAAAGCCAGGCATCAAACAAGCAATCGCACGTGGTTTAGCGTACGCGCCATATGCGGACTTAATCTGGTGCGAAACTTCACACCCATCATTAGATGAAGCTCGTGAATTCGCTGCAGCAATCCATGCTGAATTCCCAGGTAAGATGTTAGCTTATAACTGCTCTCCATCATTCAACTGGAAAGCAAAACTTTCTGACGAAGAAATCGCAGAATACCAACGTGAATTAGGAAAGCTTGGATACAAGTTCCAATTCATTACACTAGCTGGTTTCCACAGCTTAAACTACTCTATGTTCGAGCTTGCGCATGACTATAAAGACAATGGTATGGCTGCTTACTCTAAGCTACAACAAGCTGAGTTCGCTGCAGAGTCTAAAGGTTACACAGCAACTCGTCACCAACGCGAAGTTGGTACTGGTTACTTCGATGAAGTAGCACAAACAATTTCTGGAGGCCAATCATCTACTACAGCGATGTCTGGTTCTACAGAAACTGAACAGTTCGTATAATTTTTTAAAATAACAGTTTAATAGATTCCATTCACACTCGGGATTCCTAAGTGTGAATGGGTTTGAATATAAGCAATGTGAATGAAAAGTAACTATACAGCTAGTAGTGAAGAAATGCTTGTAAAATTAAAGAAGCTGTTGGGGAACAAGCTGATGAAAGCGGTCGTTATGCCGAAGCGACAGGCTATTCAAATCTTTAATTGAACAGGATACATTTTCTCCACGCTTAACACAAGTTTGTTATGAAAAACTAGCTAATGAATACCGTTAGTTAGACATGAAAACTCTACTATAATAATTCGTCAAATCATTTCCTACTACAATTTTCACGGAGTTGTGAAAGGAAAAACTTTTGAACATGGGTTTTGCCTCCCATAAAAAGTATATATAGCATTTAAACAAAGGGGTCTATTATAAAGAATTGTGTAACATTCTTATATAAAAGGGGAGAATGTCTTTCTAGTCGTGATGGGGCTAGGAAGGCATTTTATTATTTTAAATACTATCCGGGTTTGCTTACAGGAGAAATGTTTAGATTTTTCATCAAAGTAT
>JBJEFO010000262.1:0-8283 GCA_051874135.1 Lysinibacillus sp. | reverse complement strand
AGAAATGTTTAGATTTTTCATCAAAGTATTTTTAACATAGTGCATAGAATTTTAAGAGAATAATAGTGTGAATTCATTTATAAGAGGGAGCAAACGATATGAAAAATAAAGAAATACTGCTCGTTCCAGGGCCAACCCCCGTTGTTGATGATATTTATGATGCACTAGCAAATGAAACGCGTGGACATACGGACCCACGTTTTGTTGCTATATATAAACGTGCGATTGAAAATACGAAAAAGCTCTTTAATACAGATGGGGAAGTGTATGTCGTAGCAGGCTCAGGCACGCTAGCAATGGAAATGGCGATTGTTAACACAGTCGCAGAAGGTGAAAGACTACTTGTGATTAGTCATGGCTATTTTGGTGATCGTTTTACACCGTTAGCAAAAGCATACGGCATTGAAGTAGATGTATTACAATCCGAGTGGGGGAAACGTGTAGAAATTGGGCTTGTGAAAGAAAAGTTAGCAGCAGGGAAGTATAAGGCTGTTACAGTCACACATGCAGATACATCTACAGGGGTTTCGTCTGATTTAGATGCACTTATTCCGATTATTAAAGAGGTAGGGGCCTTAGCAATTGTTGATGGTGTTGTAGCAACTGCAGCACTTCAAGAAGATATGAGTAAAGCATATGGCGGTAACGAAGCTTATAAAATTGATATAGCACTAACAGGGTCACAAAAAGCAATCGGTGTACCACCAGGCTTAGCAATTGTAGCATTTAGTAAACAAGCATTAGCTGCACGTGAAGCATTAGGAACAGTGCGCGCCTATTATGCAGACATTCATAATTGGCGAGCTATTATGGACAATCCAGCAAATTATTTTGCAACGCCACCGGTAAACTTAATTTATGCGTACGATAAAGCGCTTGAAATCGTATTAGAAGAAGGGATGGAAACGCGTGAAGCCCGTCATCTGAAGTATGGCCGTGCTGTACGTGAAGCACTTCGTAGCTACGGGATGACACCTCTTGCAGACGAGACAGTAGCAGCAGCGACATTGAGCTGTATTTTATATCCTGAAGGTGTAGAAGATGCATCGTTCCGTAGTAGTTTAGCAACTCGCGGTGTTATCGTTGCAGGTTCATTAGCACATTTAGCAGGCAAGGCGTTCCGTATTGGTCATATGGGGAATACGTCTATAGAGCAGTTGGAACAAGCGATTCGATTAATTGGCGAAGTACTCGTGGAACAAGGTGTTCAAGTAGAAATTGAAAATGCAGTAGATTTATTGCATGAAGAGTTAAAGAGCTATGTGAAATAAATTACTGCTCGTTAGTGCGAGATACATTAGAAATATTATCGGTTGAAAGTAAGTAAAAAGAGCATGTATACAGGAAGAAGGAGGCGTCTGAAAGTGATTTTCAGACGCCTCCCTTAAATATGAGGTTATTCTCCACCGATTGACTGTTTTAACCACCGTGTAGCTTCTGCATAATCCTGTGCGACCCCGAGCCCTTTTTTATAAAGCATCCCAAGTTGGAATTGAGCTTTTGTATGGCCTTGATTTGCCGCTAACTTATACCACTTCACTGCTTCTAAATAGTCTTGTTGGACACCTTCACCATTCACATGCATTTGAGCTAGTTGGAATTGGGCCTTCGCAAATCCAGCATGAGCGGCTTGTTGAATCCACTTAGCGGCTTCAGTATAATCAATCTTTACGCCTAAACCTTTATCGTAAATGTTACCTAGCTTGTATTTTGCTTCAACATGACCTTGTTCCGCTGCTAAGCGATAGCATTGGCGTGCTTCATCATAATTTCGATTTGTGCCGAGCCCATTCTCATATAATAAACCTAGTTCAAACTCTGCTTTTGTATGATCTTGGCTCGCTGCTACACGGAACCACTTAAATGCCTCTGCGTAATTTTGTGCTACAAAGTTACCGTCCAAATAAAAACATCCGAGCTCATATTGGGCATCTTTATGACCTTTCACAGCTGCTCTTTTTATCCATTTAAAAGCACTTTCAAATTGCTGCAATGATTTGTAAAGAAGCCCTAAATCAAAGCAAGCACTAATATGTTCATTTGAAGCAGCTTTAGATAACCATTTCATTGCATAATCAAGTGATTTTTTTGATGATTGTTGATTATATAAAAGCCCTAGAGAGTATTGCGCATTTGTATGACCTTCATTCGCAGCGACAGTTAACCATTTTATAGCTTCTTCTTCGCTTGGAGCTATGCCATTACCCGATTTATAGCAAAGTGCAAGTTGAAACTGTGCATTTGTATGCCCTTGCATAGCCGCTTTTAAAAACCATTTAACACTTTCCTCCATATTTTGCTCAACACCACGTCCTTTACTATACAAATAGCCTAAGTTATATTGAGCGCTTGGGTCTCCAGCTTCAGCGGCCTCATGAAAAAGTTCTTTTGCTTTTGCAAAGCTTTGTGTGACACCTGTTCCGTTATGGTAAAGGAAGCCTAGATTATTTTTAGCGCTTGTGTTGTTGTGCGCGGCAGCGAGTTGATACCATTTTGCTGCTTCAAAAAAGTTTTGTGTGACACCATTTCCGTGATTATATAAAGAGCCGAGATTGTACTGTGCATCTGCATTTCCGGCATTTGCAGCTAGTTCATATAGCTTTGCTGCTTGCGTATAATCTTGCTCCACCCCTTGGCCGAGTTCATATAATACACCAAGTGAGTATTGCGCATTTGTATCGCCTTGTGTGGCAGCGAGTTGATACCATTTCGCTGCTTCTTCATAGTTTTGTGGTACGCCACGACCGTGGTTATAAAGTACACCCAAGTTATATTGTGCACATGCATTGCCTTCGTTTGCGGCAACTAAAAACCATTGTGCTGCTGTTTCGAAATCATCTGCGGCGAAATCTAAATCCATCACCGTATTATTCGTTGGCAGCTCCACCACTTCACCTACGTTATAAAATGCAGACGCTGCTAATTTTTCCCCATCTTCAATACGCTGTAAATACCATTCGCAAATATCTACTAAATATTCAAGGACGATTTTCGCTGCTTTTGAGTTAACTGCGTCATTTGAAGGGGTAGTAGTCATTTTACGTACTAGATTCATTAGTAAATAAATTCTGCGTGGATGAATTTTCGCGATAAAGTTTTTATTGTTTAACAATATACGAACAGATGTATTAGATACATGTTTATTCATTTCTTTTTCATACACATCTCTGACAATAATGCCAAGTGCGATTTTAGATTTTTGAAGAGACAAGCTAGGGTTTGAAATGGTAGAGCGTGAAGCTGCTTGAAAAAGTTCAGCTAATGGTCGATGTGAAGCTGGTATATCATTGCATAATTGTGTTAGTTTATCGCGGTCAATAACCATGAAAATCACCTCTTACAAATTAACGTCTGTTTCACTCATTGCATAAGTATTCTTTTTATCGGGAACTTTGAAGTAAATTCAATGTATTTAGTATGATTTTCCAAAGACCGTTGAATTATTTTTCTAACAATTATACAATTTTAAGTGAATTCAGATAGGTCACATTTTGAAAAAGGAGAATGCATAGTGGAAGGTGTTATCATTGTTATACCAGCATTAAATCCTTTACAGTCGTTTATTTCATTTGTGGAGCAATTGAAGAAAATTGATATAAAAAAGATAATAATTGTGAATGATGGTAGTGAGGAAAAATATGAACCGATTTTTAATGAACTTAGGAAACAGCAACAATGTATTGTAATCGATTATAAACAGAATAAAGGAAAAGGATATGCTTTGAAGACCGGATTTGATTATATTTTAAAGCATGAAAAAGAAATAGAAGGTGTGTTAACAGTAGGCGCACATGGTCAGCATACAATAGCTGATATAGAGTTAATACGCGAATCCTCAAGAGTGTTTGCGGATGGAATTGTGTTAGGTGTACGCCGCTTTCGTTCAAGAGAATTACCGATGCTGAGCTTTTTAGGGAATCGCGCAGCATCTATTTTATTTGAGCTATTATTTCATCGTCGATTACTTGATATTCAGACAGGGCTGCGCTACATTCCGAAAAGTGAATTAGTGTGGCTACGTAAAGTGCCAGGAGAGCACTTTAATTTTGATACGAATATGTTAGTAGAGGCATTACGTCGGGATGTCCCCATTTATGAAATTCCTATTGGTTATGCTAAACTAAGAAAAAATTCTATTATGAATTATGATGAAATTATCGGTACGAAAAAAATGCTACAGCAAATATGGGCAACTTTTTTAAAAAGTAAATCCAATTCGAAATGAAACTTTTTTTATCGCTGTTCGTACATATTACTGAGTACTACAGCGGTTACTAACGATTCTTGCAGGGAATGAACTATGCTATAGTACTTATTCTTATTTAGAGGAGGCGTTTTGTATGGATGAAAAACAATCAATGGAACAAATGATTGAAGGTAAAGAACAACATTATTCAGATAAGAATTTTTTCAAAACGCTAAAGAAATATGGATCAAAGCTTGGTTTTAAAGGCTTGCATACAGCAGCAACATTATATACGGCATTAAAAAGCCCAAATATGTCAAAGGCAAATAAAATGATTATTCTCGGTGCACTTGGCTATTTAATTTTCCCATTTGACGTTGTAGCAGATATTTTGCCGATTGTCGGTCTATCAGATGATATATTTGTTTTAACAACAGCGCTAACAAAAGTATTTATGAGTATCGATGATGACATGAAAAATGATGCGCATGCATTATTGAAGGAAAAATTCGGTGACCGCTACGAATACGAACAATTAGACACAGTTGATATGCAATAGGACAAGTAGATTTCGTCAATAGGGCGAAATCTTTTTATTTAGCAGATGAGTTTAATTTTTACAATTAAATCTAGCGTTTTGTGCTATTTTGGTATGAAATATGTATTTCTAACTCATAAATAAGCTATGTTAATAATAAAGGGAATTAGGAGGATAAAATCAAATGGAATATACAGATCCAATGAAAAATCGTGTGAAAAGAATGGAGGGGCAGCTTCGTGGTATATTAAAAATGATGGAAGATGGAAAGGATTGCAAAGAGGTGATTACACAGCTATCAGCAGTACGATCGGCGGTTGATCGTACAATTGGCGTAATTGTCAGTACGAATTTAGTTCAATGTGTGCGTCAAGCTGAAGGAGATGACGGTAAAGTAGATGAAATCATTAAAGAAGCCGTTAATCTAGTTGTGAAAAGTCGCTAACATGAATGAATTGGGGAGAGGTGTATGTTAAAACGAATTACGGTTTTTGTAATTTTATTAGTGTGTGCAAAGCCCGTCTATGATCTAGCAATGGATTATATGGAGACAACAAAAATAACAGTTGATGAGGCAACGCTACCTGTAACGACAGGACAAATTACAATGGATGCCGAAGTGACAACAACACAACCCGTACAATCAGTTAACCTACCAGAAAAAGTAACATCGATGGAAGAATTGGCAGATGCATTTTTCTATTATTTTAGTCGCTTTGAAACAAACTTTACGATTGAATATCAAGGGAGCACAGCAGATATTAAACAAATTTTATCGCGCGCAACAGAAGAGGCAACGAAGCGCGATACGTATATTGCTGGACATTTAGGGAATCGAGAAATTGAATATGAATATCGTAGAATGGACGCAACTATTCAAGTGAAGCAAGACTATTTAACAAACTTAGAACAGGAAAAAGTAGTAGACAGTATTGTTGAATCGCTCATTACAACTGTACAACCAGAAGAGATGACGGACTTCGAAAAGGTTAAATTTGTGAACGACTATATCGTGAAAAACACCGTGTATAGTGAAGATAGTGTAGCAAGTTCACATAGTGCTTATGCTGTCGCGTACGAAGGCAAAGGCGTATGCCAAGGCTATGCTTTATTTGCACAAAAGCTTATGCAAGAGCTAGGGCTGGAATCGATGTACGTTGTCGGAGAAGTATATACAGGTGGACATGCATGGAATCTCGTAAAAGTAGAGGGTGAATGGTATCATCTTGACACAACATGGAATGATCCTGTCCCAGACCGTGGTAATGGTGTCCGTTATGATTATTTTTTATTAAATGATACGGATATGCGTGTGGATCATGCATGGGAAGCAATAGATTATCCGAAAGCGATAAGCACAAAGTATCGTTTTATGCATGTCGTACAAGATAGCTATGAACATGGCGACTATATTTATTTTAGCAACTCCAAAGATAATAATAAGCTGTACAGATTACACAAAATGACTGGTGAGATGCAACGTGTAGCAGATGTACGAGCGTTATTTGTTGTAGGCAAAGGCGACTGGCTCTACTTCAGCAACTACTCAAATGGTGCATACTTAGCGAAGATTCGTTTAGATGGAACGGAACTGACGACTTTGTATAAAGAAGAAGTGGAAAATTTATTTATTGAAGAGGACATGCTGTACTTTACGACAGAAGGTGGACTAAAGAAAACAGAACTTTAAACTTACTAAGCAAATTGTTTAGTAAGTTTTTAACTGTTAATTGCCTTTTTCATAAGGGGATGGCATTGAAATCAAATAAATGGGCAATAGGATGAATGGCTCAAAAATAAATTAAAACAAATAATTCTTATAAAAATAGTTGACATTAAAGTCTGAACTATTTATGATAATATTCAACAACAATAAATTGTAAATAAAGCTCACTAGATAAGCTAGAGGCTCCTATTCGTTTAGAATAGGAGCCTCTGTGATTTCAACAAGTCGTAAAACTTACGGTAATATGCAAGAGTTTAAAGATTTATTTATTTTAATAATTTGACCTACTAGTCAACTAGAGGTTCCCTATCTGAATGAAGATACGGGAACCTTTTGTTTTAGTGAAGGAGGGAGATATAGTTAAAAGTTTATATGGAGTTTATTGGTAATTGTAAAGCTCACTAGAACGCTAGAGGCTCACAAATATTGTGGGTTATTATTTTATAAATATAACCAACTAAACTTGTAAGGATAATAATCATTAAGGGGGTTGTTTCATGGACAAAATCAAATTTGATCGAGTAACTAAAAATTTTTTAGTTCGAGATGAAAATAAAAAGGGCGTACAACGTGAGTTTACCGCCATTCAAAGTATTGATTTCTCAGTAAAGGAGGGTGAATTCATCACATTAGTAGGACCGAGTGGATGTGGAAAATCAACATTACTTGATTTGCTAACCGGTTTAACAAATCCCACAAAAGGGAGAATTTTGATCGATGGTCGTGAAATTACAGGGCCAGGACTGGATCGTGGAATTGTCTTTCAGCAATATGCATTGTTTCCATGGAAAACAGCGCGGGGCAATATTGAGTTTGGATTAGAGGCAAAAAGGATTCCAAAAAGTGAGTGGAGAGAGAAGGCGGAATATTATTTAGACTTAGTAGGATTAAAAAACTTTGCTGATCGTTATCCACATGAGCTATCGGGTGGTATGAAACAGCGTGTAGCGATCGCACGAAGTTTAGCTTTCAATCCGGATGTGCTTTTAATGGATGAACCGTTTGCTGCACTTGATGCACAAACGCGCGAAACACTACAAGCCGAGTTGTTGCGTATTTGGGAGAAAACAGGGAAAACGATTATTTTTATTACGCATGGCATTGATGAGGCAGTGTACTTGGGAGAGAGAGTTGTTGTACTTTCAGCAAATCCGGGTACAGTCAAAAAAATTGTGGATATCCCACTGAAAAATCGTCTAGCAGATGCGGATATTAAATCAAATCCAGCGTTTGTAAAAGCTAGACATGAGGTATGGAGTTTACTGCATGAACCGGAATACCAAGGAGCTCATATTTAAGAAAGGAGGTTTTTTAGATGGTAACACTAAATAAACCGGCACATATAGATGAACCGAGTAAGCCGCAAAAGCCTGCTACACAATCGCTATCAGTTTTAGTGAAAGCTTTTAAAAAATCAATTGTACTTATCTTATTTATATTATTTTGGGAGGTAGTGCCACAACTAGGATTAGTCGAAAGGACATTTTTACCACCATTTTCAGAGGTAGTTCGTGCTTGGTGGGACCTATTTGTAACGGGAGAGTTATGGAGACACTTTGAAGCAAGTATTTTACGTTCAGTATTTGGATTTGCTCTAGCATTAGTAGTGGCTATTCCATTAGGGTTAGTAATCGGGTGGTATCCATTAGCACGAGATTTACTAATACCTATTTTAGAGTTATTCCGTAATACCGCGGCATTAGCATTACTACCCGTATTTATTTTAATTTTAGGTATCGGTGAAGTGTCCAAAATTTCTATTGTGTTGTTTGCATGTACATGGCCAGTGTTATTAAATACTATTTCTGCTGTAAAAAATGTTGATCCACTGCT
>JBJEFO010000261.1:3025-11721 GCA_051874135.1 Lysinibacillus sp. | reverse complement strand
TGAAGTCAGCTTATGTATTTGCATAGGCTGGCTTTTTCTGTTTTTATGTATACGAGGAGGTTAGCTATGGATATCATTATTGCGTGTAATAAACAACTACCGATTCGCTATTATCCAAATGATGGTGTATGGGTACGGCGTGGACGTCATTTTTCGGACCGTACATTACCGTTTTTCGTAGAAATTGAAGTAACAAATCATATAGCTTGTGTATGTGAATATATCGTAGAAATAGAGCGCCAATACAAAACTTTCGAAATGGAAGTCATTATAAAAAATGAGCAATGGCAACAAGTGCTCATAGA
Source organism: Lysinibacillus sp. (assembly GCA_051874135.1). Taxonomy (GTDB): domain Bacteria; phylum Bacillota; class Bacilli; order Bacillales_A; family Planococcaceae; genus Lysinibacillus_B. The sequence goes on along the minus strand of JBJEFO010000261.1, from coordinate 11,416 downwards.
AAACTTACCTTATGGACACCATATAAACGGGCGTATTTATATCGTGAAATAATAAAAACGTAAAAAAAAGAACTATACATGTGTGCCGCCGTAGCTTCTCAAGTTACGGTATTTTTAATAGACAATATCAAACTGTCACGTTATATTATAAGTATCACGTGATGGTTTAGAAATAGTGGAGAGGAAAGGCATACACTGAATGAAATGCATCCATTATTCGCGCATGTATCAGTAAAAAAGTGAAGAAGTTAATTGTACTAGAGGGCATTTTGTTCGTGTAGTTATTATTATAGGAGGTGAATGTTCTACTACGAGAGTAGAACAATTCGTTGTCAACAACTATATATTTAATTATTTTTGCAGTATTAATTGCGTTAACAGCATTTTTCGTAGCGACCGAATTTGCGATTGTAAAAGTACGTCAATCACGCATTGATCAGTTAGTAGCGGAAGGGAAAGCGGGTTCACTTGCTGCAAAACAAGTAACGACGCATCTAGATGAGTATTTATCTGCCTGTCAGCTAGGTATTACAGTGACAGCTCTTGGTATCGGTATGGTAGGGGAGCCGACATTTGAGTTTATTTTGCATCCGATGTTTGAAGCAATCGGCATTTCGACAGATTATATTCAAATCTTTACGCTTGGTGGGGCTTTTATTATTGCGACATTTTTACACGTAGTAGTAGGGGAATTAGCACCGAAAACGATTGCTATTCAAAAAGCAGAAGCGATCACATTGGCATTTTCAAAGCCCATTCAAGTTTTTTATAAAGTTTTCCATCCATTCATTTGGTTATTAAATGGGTCTGCGCGGCTGCTGCTAAAACTAATTGGTATGAAGCCTGCATCCGAGCATGAATTATCGCATACAGAAGAAGAATTACGTATACTGTTATCGGAAAGTTATAAATCAGGTGAAATTAACCAAAACGAATTAAACTACGTAAACAATGTATTTGAATTTGATGATCGTATTGCACGTGAAATTATGGTGCCTCGTACAGATATTGTAGGATTCGATATAAATGCATCATTTGAGGAAGTGTTAACGACGATATCGGAAGAACGTTATACACGTTATCCGATTTATGAAGGAGACCGTGATAATATCATTGGTTTCTTGAATATTAAAGAATTTCTAACACAAGGTTTGAAAAATCGCATGACGCCTGAAACATTTAAATTACCGGATTTTTTGAATCCATTAATTCATACAATTGAAACAACACCAATCGATGAATTACTTCAAAAAATGCAAAGAGAGCGTATTCACATTGCCATCCTGTTAGATGAATATGGTGGTACTAGTGGTATGGTAACGGTTGAAGATATTTTAGAAGAAATAGTAGGTGAAATTCGTGATGAGTTTGATGACGATGAAATTCCTGCTATTCGTAAAGTAGCTGAAGGACATTATTTACTAGATGCAACACTGCTGTTAGGTGAGGTAGAAAAATTACTATATGTTGAATTTGAAGAGGAAGGTATCGATACACTAGGTGGTTGGTACTTTACGCAAGATATCGATTTACAGTTAAATAAACAAATTCATTATCAAGGTTATGATTTTGCCATTGCACAAAAAGATGGCCACCACATCAAGTATGTTGAGGTAATTAAATCAACAAAGCAAATGACTCAAGAAACCGAGCAAGAACAACAAACAAAATTAGAAGAATAATACGTAAGTATGAAACGTAGGAGTGTGCTTTTTTGCCATTCTTACGTTTTTTCTTTTGGATAAATAATGAAGATAGACGCAAATCGTATTTTTCTAAGGTAATTAGGCACGATTGTATACATTACTATAAGAAATATTGAAGTTTCACTTTATTTGCAATCCAATAGGCAATTTGCGCTAAACTTTGAAAAATAGTTATGTATAATATAGTAAGTAAATTCGAAAAATTCGAGGTGCTAATTAATGAAGCAAGTAGCTAAAAATGAAGAGAAAATTTTACAATGGTTTGAACATTTTCATGCTAACCCAGAAGTCAGTTGGAAGGAATTTAATACGACAAAGAAAATTGCATCAATTTTAGATGAATTGAATGTAACGTATCACACATTTGATGATGTGACAGGTCTTATAGCGGAAATCGGTACTGGTGATGAGGTCATTGCGGTACGTGCCGATATCGATGCGTTATGGCAAGAGGTAGACGGTGTAATGCAGGCAAATCATTCTTGTGGACACGATGCTAATATGACAATGGTATTAGGTGCTTTAATGAATTTAAAACATATGAAATTAAAAAAGCGCATACGATTTATTTTCCAACCTGCCGAAGAAACGGGCGGTGGAGCACTTTCGATGATTGAACGTGATGTATTGAAGGATGTGACCTATTTATATGGTGTGCATTTACGGCCGATTGAAGAATTACCTTTAGGTAAAGTAGCACCGGCTATTCATCATGGTGCTGCGGTGTTTTTAGAAGGTGTTATTCAAGGGGTGGATGCGCACGGTGCTCGTCCACATCAAGGGAAAAATGCAATCGATGTACTCGTAGCAATTCAGCAAATGCTTCAAAATCTGCATATGAATCCTGCAGAAGTTTGTTCAGCAAAGCTTACAAAAATGATGGCGGATGGCGGCAGTATTAATATCATTCCGGGGAAGGCAACATTTTCAATGGATATCCGTGCGCAAAAAAACGATGTCATTCATGAACTACAGCAGCGAATCGAAAAAGGATTTAAACATCTTTCACAAATGTTTGACGTTGACATTCACTGGGATTGGCTAGATTCAACACCAGGTGCCGAAGTATCAGCGGAAGCTGCGAGAATTGCTGAATTATCGATTATTGAAGCATGTGGCATAGATTATTTAGCACCGGCAGTCGTTACACCGGGTAGCGATGATTTCCATTTCTATACGATTAAACAGCCAAATTTAAAGGCGACGATGATTGGTATTGGCGCAGATTTAGCACCAGGCTTACATCATCCGAACATGACATTTAATAAAGAAGCATTACAAATCGGGGTAGATGTTTTAACGACAACTTTAAAAAATGCAGCAAGAGGAAGAGACAAATGAAAATAAAACAACTAGAAATTTTTGCAATTGATTTACCATTAATTGAACCATTTATCGTCAGCTATGACACATATCCATCAATGCCATCGATTATCGTAAAACTAACGACAGCGTGTGGTCTTGTAGGATGGGGCGAATCCGTACCTGATGATCATGTAACAGGTGAAACATTAGAGGGAACATATGCCGTGCTAAAGCATCGTTTGGCACCGAAGCTAATCGGACAAAATCCAATGGAATTCGAAAAAATTCATGAACTAATGGATCGTTTAGTGAAAAATGCACCAGCTGCTAAAGCTGCAATTGATATTGCATGTTTTGATGTAACAGGCAAAAAGCTAGGAGTACCAGCTTACCAATTAATCGGCGGTCGTTATCATGACAAGTTCCCGATTACACATGTATTAAGCATTGGAGAACCAGAAAAGATGGCGGCACAAGCAGCAGAAAAAGTGACACAAGGCTACCGTTCATTCAAAATGAAAGTAGGACGAGACGTAGCAAGTGATGTAGCACGTATTCAAGCGGTACGAGCTCGTGTCGGTGAGGATATTGCGATTCGTGTGGATGTTAACCAAGGATGGAAAAATAGCGGCAATACATTGCAAGCACTTAGTCAGTTGCAATCGGCAGGGCTTGATTGGTTAGAGCAACCTGTTGTAGCGGATGATATTGATGCAATGGTTGAAATTAAATCAAAAACAGCTGTCCCAGTGATGATTGATGAAGGGCTTTGCGGTGTACGTGACATGCGTGAAATTATCGCAAAACGCGCGGCAGACAAAGTAAATATTAAACTGATGAAATGTGGCGGCATTTACCGTGCCAATCAGCTTGCAGCGATGGCAGAAATGGCGGGCATGGAATGTCAAATTGGTTCGATGCTAGAGTCTTCTATCGGTTCTGCAGCAGGTTTCCATGTAGCATTCTCGAAAAAAGTGATTACGAGTGTAGAGTTAACAGGACCGTTAAAATTCTCGAAGGATATCGGGAACTTGAAAGCAAGCTATCACATTCCATTTATTGAGCTTGGCACAGGCGCAGGACTAGGTGTAGAAATTGATGAAGCAATATTAGCTGAGTTAACGCAATATTCGGATGTGGTGCAATGATGTTTACGTATCGAAAATTAACGGAAGTAGACCTTAGCATCATTCAAGATGTACAAGCAGATGTCTGTGCAGCACTCGAAAACCCAGCGATTTTGCAGCCATTAAGTGATGATGAATTGTTAAATATTTTGGGCGGTAATGGCGTTATGATTGGCGTATTTGTGTCACAGCGATTAGTAGCATTTCGTGCACTATTAAAGCCGCAAGTAGATGAGGACGAGCATCTCGGAGCGGATGTAGGAGCTAAAGATTTCTCACGCGTATTATATCAGGAAATTTCTAATGTACATCCAGAATTCCGTGGTCATGGTTTGCAAAAGCTAATGGCGCGTTGGATTATGGATGAAGTTGACCCAGCAGATTTCGACTGGATTTGTGCCACGGTGATGCCGTACAATATTGCCAGTTTGAAGGACAAGTTTGCTCAAGGTATGTATGTTTATGCGCTGAAATTAAAGTATGGCGGTAAACTGCGCTACGTATTTGGCAAGGATTTGCACAGTAATCGAGAGTTTACTAGTGATAGCATCCACGTATCAATGGGAGATACAGAGAAACAACAACAGTTATTAGCAGACGGTTTTGTTGGGATAGCAATGGAACAGTTTGATGGTGATTGGTTAGTGGAATATAGAAAATAATGAAATATCGGTACGGGATTGGCTAATAAATGCTCGAAATTGACTAATATGTATCCCAAAGTGGCTAATATGTGCTCAGGATTGGCTAATATCAGGACGCACTTGGCTAATAAACACCCAAGTTATCCATTAAAAACGGGGCTGCCTTAGCAGCCCCGTTTTTAAATTAGCATCCACAAATACTATGTAAAGCAATTATTTAATCGGACAGAATCCACATGCTATAAGTCCAGGAATATCTTTTGAGAAGCAACAGCTTTTACGAACAGGTACGTTAATAAGCTGTGAAGGATTGACACCACCTGTATAGTCTTTAAATAATGATTTATTGGAAAAGTAACTCCACACTTTGTCGCCTTCTAAAATCTCTAAATCTTCAAAAGCACGATCTGCTAATGCTGGATTTTCTAATAACGTATGGTAATGCCACAACATATAGCCGAAAAAGTTTTCCCATAGCGTTAGAGGTGAAATCGTTGTCATTTTACGTAACTGCTGAATAATTTCATAGCACTGTTTATATAAAATATTTGTAATGACGCGTTCACGCTCATCATCTTCTACATAACGGAAATCATTTGCCGTAATAAACGTGCCAAATGTACGAATACCGTACTCCTCCACAACAGCAAAGCGAATATCTTTAAAATCTCCATCCCAAACTTCATCATACGCAGCTAACATATAAAATTGCATCGCGACAAACATGCCGTAGCGTCGGCTAAAATGAGATACGGCCGCTGCTTCTGTTGCTGCATTTGTAATACCCATTAATAAATTGCGGAAATCATTTAAGTAAAAATCTTTTTGAATATTAGCTAATGTAAAGAGGGGCTTTGTTGGTTCCTCTGTATAAATGCTATAAGAATTTAATTGACGAATTTGATCATAAGAAAGCGCTGGCATAATAATCACCTTTCAAAAATATTTATATATAGTTTAACACTTAATACTATACAAAATGCATAAAATAAATTAAAATGTATAAAACTTATAAGGAAGGTTGGGTTTGAGATGACACAACGACCGATATCAATTCCAAGACCGCTAGTACGTACGAATCAATGGATAATTTTTTTATCAGTTGTGCTGACATGGTTGACAGGGCAATACTGGATTTTGCTCATTCCGCTAATTGCGAATTTACTCGGATTTACGATAGGGTTTAATCCGATTATTCGTGGAGCAAAATACTTTTTAAGAAAAGGTCCGAAAGAATATATACCAGAGGATGCGGGGCAACAACGTTTTAACTCGAGCATTGCGACAATTTGTTTAGCAGGTGGATTTATCGGATTTGTAGCTGGTTGGACAGTGGTAGGATATGCATTTACGGTTATGGTTGCACTAGCTTCGTTTATTGCAATTTTAGGCTTCTGTGTAGGTTGCTTTATTCATTTTCAAGCGCGACAATATTTGTATCGACGTCGCCAAAAACAGCCGCTAAAAGAAAGTTAAAAAAATTTAAGTAAACATGTTGACAATGTAATTGATAACAATTATCATTATCACATAAGCAATATCACTTGCAATACAGTGTAAGTGAGCTTGAACTTTAGCTACTTTTCTCCAGGAGTGTGCTAGTTCATTATAGCGTTCTAAACCCCCCTCATTTTAGAACGTGCCAAACTATGTGGCAAATGCCGCAGAAAGATATTGTTTTTCACCCTTTATTTTCTTCAAAGCTTCTCTTACATAGTAAGAGAAAACATTTCTACGCCAAAATCAGTCACAAGATTTTGGTGGCTTTTTTGTATGGTTAGAAATATCGTATGAAGGGGAAAGTAAACCCTTCACATTCCCCTCGGTATTTTAAGAACTTTCCTCCACGTTCGTTAAATGCATTTTTTTCGCTATAATCATCGTATGATAACTGTGCAGTAGCATGCCTATTATAATAATGCCAACACCTACAAGAGCAAGGGAGGTAGGCATCACAACGCCGAGTAGAAGCATTTCTCCAACTATCACGAATAATACTTCAGTAGATTGAGTAGCTTCAACAGCTGCAAGTTTGCCTTGATTATGACGGGCGCGATCTGTTGCGATAAAGAATAATGTTGTAGCAATGACCCCTGAACTTATAGCTACTAGTAAACTTTGAAATACTTGCGAGCTTGATGGCAAACCAACTGTTGCAACAGCCCAAATAGCCATAACAATCCAAGCGGGCATAGAAGCAATCGTCATCCCAAGTACACGCTCGAATGTATCGAGTCTTCCACCACATACATCCATCATTTTGCGATTGCCAAGCGGATAAGCAAATGCAGCAATGATAACTGGCAATATACCAAGCATGACCATTTGAAGTGATGCACTATTTGCTTGTGGAATTTGAATAAGTACAATACCGACTAAAATAATGCCTGAAATAGCAAGTGACGTAAGTGGTATTTTATGGCGTATTCCAGAGCTCGCTAAAAATAGGGGGGCGAGTAATACCCCTGCAATGATTGTAAACTGCCATGTTCCTGAAACGAGCCAACCAGGACCGTAAGCTGCAGCGAATGTTAATGGTGCATAAAATAGCACAAATCCAACAAAGCTCCAACGAATCCATGATTTTGGCGCTCGTTTTACTTCTTCTGTTAATCGTTTAAAGCCGCCGCGCATCCACACGATAGCGATTAAAAACGGCACCATGAAGAAGTAGCGAAGGGAAGCACTCCAAAGCCAACTTCCACCATTAAGTTCCATTGAATGATTGAATATAAACGTAAAGCCAAAAAAGAATGCGGCAAGTATGCCGATGACAATTTCTTTCATGAGTGCAGTACACCTCGCTGAAAATTCAGTTAATTTAGGTGAGAAGAAAAGCGAAGTGGTTGTCACTTCGCTTAAGAAAAAATTATAGACTTTTTAGTTTTAAATTCCAATCTATTTTTGCTCGAAAAGCTGTACAATTTCTAAAATTACTTGCGTCGCTTTTTCCATCGTTTCAGCGGATACGTATTCAAATTTACCGTGCATGTTTTCGCCACCAGCAAAAATATTTGGTGTTGGTAGTCCCATGTAGGATAATTGAGAGCCATCAGTACCACCGCGAATCGGTTCAACGATCGGTGTAATGCCAAGCTTATGCATAGCCTCTTTTGCAATATCAACAATTTCCATCACAGGTTCAATTTTTTCACCCATATTATAGTATTGATCTTCAATTTCTACGTTAATGGCATGTTCACCGTATTCGGCTTTTATTAATTTTTCTACTTCTAACATATGCGCTTTTTTCGCTTCGAATTTTTCGCGGTCATGGTCACGAATAATATATGTCATTTCTGCTTTTTCAATGTGACCATTAAAGCTCATTAAATGAATGAACCCTTCGTAGCCTTCTGTTTTTTCGGGCACTTCATTAGCAGGCATGTGATTTTGGAATTTAATCGCCATTGTTGTCGCATTAACCATTTTATTTTTTGCTGAACCAGGGTGTACACTTGTGCCGTAAGTTGTTACTTTTACACCAGCTGCATTGAAGCTTTCATATTGCAATTCACCAAGTGGACCGCCATCCATTGTGTAAGCAAAGTCGGCATTAAATGCTTCTACATCAAATTTATGTGGGCCGCGGCCGATTTCTTCATCTGG
>JBJEFO010000261.1:0-2925 GCA_051874135.1 Lysinibacillus sp. | reverse complement strand
GTAAAATCAGACGTTGTATCAACATGTGCTAAAAAGCCAAGTGTTGGCACAGATTTTTCTGTATTTGCAGGAAGTGTGGCGAATAAATAGCCGTTTTCATCTAATGTAATGTCGGTTAAGCCGATGTTAGCAAGCTCATCTTTTAATACATGTAATAAATCAAATTGCTTTTGCGTAGAAGGGGTAGTGCTGCTTGCAAAGTCAGATTGTGTATCAATTTTTGCGTAACGAATTAGACGTTCAATTAATTTTTCCTTCATAAGATAGTGCCTCCTAGAGTAGATGTTATGCTTAGTGTATCACTTTACTTCGAATTTCGGAATATTTTGATATGCTACATGCGATGAAAATTTGCGCCCCGTAGTATGTGAACATAATCAGTTCATGTGAAAAAGGTACATCTGTTATGAATTTATTAATCGCTAAAATCGTATCTGAGGTAATAAATAGTAAGGCGCCAATAATAGCGTACATAGAGCCTGTACGGAACGACATCCAGCCCATCGTTAAAATAACGCTAATATAGGCAAATACGGCAATAGCAAGAACCGTTTCTCCATTATCAAATAACGTAATACACATCCACAGCGCCATGATGACACCGTATACAAGTAGTAGTATTTTTGCAGCGAGTGGTACCGGTCTAGTACCACCGGAAAAGGCGGCGATATAAAAAATATGCCCGATTAAAAAGCTCGTTAATCCGATGATAAACCATTGTAATGTGTAGTCGCCAATTGCACAAAATACTAATCCAATGCATACAAGTGTATAATATCGTCTGTCGACATTGCGCGTTAAAAGGGCGAATAAAATAATAAGTACCATCGGAATAAGTTTGAAAACCATCTTTAAATCGCTAGGAATCGTGTCAAACAAAAATACATAATAAAATCCGAAAATAATTGCTAGTACAAATAAAATTTTTCTCATGTTTTCCCCCTACAAACATAGATTTTTATCACTATTATAAAAATATGAAACTTTTTTATTAATTAGACCGTAAGATAGATAACTAGAAAGGGTGATTCAAATGGGACAGTTAGTAATTATTTCAGTCATTGTGTCAGCCATTATAACCATTTTGCTGGTGCCACTGACTCGTAAAATCCCAAAATCAGAACTTACAGCAAGACAGCAAAAAATTTTGGCGATATTTGTATTTATAATTGGCGTTATTTCAGTATTTTCCTTTATTTACATTTCAAAAATTGATTTGCATTGGACGATTTTTATTTATGTATTGCCTGTAGTCGCGTTAGTGGGGGCGATTTTTTCTGTAGGGCTAGAGCAAAAAGTAAAATCTGTTATCGTGTTTGTTGGTATTATTGCAGCTACGTATTTATTGAGTGCGCCGATATTTAATGCAACAGATAAGTACAACTCTGCGGAAATGACACAAGGTGTAGAAATTCAGCCGTTTGATGAGACAAAAACGCCTGCAAGTGTACCGCCACAATATGTAAAAAATAAAATGAAAAAAGCGTTCGGGCAAGTACCGAATACAAGTTTTTATGAACTAGGTAACTTACAAATTCAAAAAGTAAATGGTGAATACGTATATATTGCACCTGTTGAGTTTTCTGGATTTTTTAAATGGTTTAACGGCAAAACAACACCAGGTTATTTCACAATGAGCGCAACAGATGCGAGCGCGAATCCAAAATTTATTGAGCGAGAAATGACATATGTGCCGTCAGCTTTTTTAAATGATAATTTAGAGCGTCATATGCGTTTACAATTTCCAACGTTAATTTTTTACGGGGAGCCACAACTTGAAATTGATGATGACGGAAAACCTTATTACATTCGTTCATACGGGGAATTCATTTCAGCACGTAACGGCTTTGATGTTAAGGGAATTGTTATGATTGATGCGGAAACAGGGGAGACAGAAAAACTAGCGTTAGCAGATGTGCCTGCATTTATTGATGGGGCTGTGTCACCAGAGGCAGTAAGCTTACAAAACAGCTATTTCGGAAATTATATACATGGTTTTTGGAATAGTATTTTCGGAAAGAAAGATGTGAAGTTGCCGTCAGATGAAGGAACGGAAGCAAATGTATCGCCGATCTTTGCCGAAGATGGGCAAATGTATTACTTTACAGATTTCACAAGCCCGAAAGAAGGCGTAGATTCGATGCTAGGTTATTCATTAACGAATGCCCGAACAGGTGAAGCGACTTACTATACAGGTAATTTAGAAGAATCGTATATGGATTCACAAGGTGCATTAGAAATTATCGAGAAAAAGTTTATCGAGAAAAAATGGCAAGGTGAAATGCCGATTTTATACAACTTCTACGGTGAGGCAAGCTGGTTATCAGGAGTGCTTGACTCGAATGGTTTCTTGCAAAACTATTTCATCGTATCAGCAGCGAATCCTGAAATTTCCGCCTATGCATCGACGCCAAATGAAGCATTGAAGCTATATAAAACAGCGTTATCGCGTGGTGGTAGCACGGTAGATGGTACGTCAAATGCTGAAGAGGCAAATATAATAGGGAAGGTGTCACGTGTATATAAAGAGCGCGTGAATGACTTTACAGTTGTATCGTTTTTATTAGAAACAGGTGAGAATTTTATCGTTAGTACGGAAACGGTACCATTGGCGATTTATATTGAGCCTGGCGATACGGTAAGTATCCTATACTTGGCAACGGGCGAGCAGTTCTTGCCTGTTAAAGATTTGAGAATTACAGGATTGCCAGTACAATAAAAAAGAAGGATGTCGAGTAGGCAAATAAGCTACCGACATCCTTTTGTTATAGTTGATTGTGAATGTAATCAAGCATTTTTTGTTTGCGCTTTTCAATCAATTCATCTGAATATGGCGTGTACTCGCGAAACAGTTGCTGCATTTTATCAAATACTTCACGCTCTTTTGTAAACGCAGTTGGTAATTCGTGTTTGAAAATATAGTCT
>JBJEFO010000260.1:0-11845 GCA_051874135.1 Lysinibacillus sp. | reverse complement strand
TAAACGCTGACTCGTTCAGCGTTTTTTATTTTATTAACTCAATATGAGCAAAAATAAACCGCGAAAATACCAATCGTATAAAGTCGAAAATAAAGATTCGCCACTTTTGATACCCTCAGTCGTTCGCGCTGGCCGCCAAACGAGCCGCGCCAACTGCGTTGTCTCCACGGTTCGTTCTGCGGCAGGCGAATGCGCGAACGACTAAAATATTACTTACTACTAAACATCTAGATAATGCGGCACAATGGTAAAGTGAATTGATACAACGCTTTAAAAAGTAGTATTACTTTTTCATGAATTAGGAGAACATTTATTAAATTCTCAAGAATGGTTCACTTTTGCCGTAGCGCGGCACAGCCACAGGAGCCTCCGTAGGAAATCCGAGTAGGCTTGCCTACTCTAGTTCCTACGGAGGCTGTGGCAAAGCGCGAAGGCCGAGGACTTGAATAATGTTCGATTATAGAAATAATTGTTTTTAAATTCATTCATTACAAATTAAGCATAAAAAACCGCGCCTATTATAGACACGGTAATTTCGATAAATCTTCTACTATATAAGTCGGTTGAAGTGACATTTCTCTTGCTACTTCAATTGGTGTTACACCTGTTCCTACATGAACTGTTGTGCAGCCGTAGTTAATGCCACATAAAATATCTGTATCATAATTATCACCGACCATTACTAAATCATGACGTGATAACTGATGCTCCTCCGCAATCATTTCAAGCATGACCGGTGAAGGCTTGCCAATAAATACTGGCTCCACTTCGCAAACATTTGCTACCAACCGTACTAAAGAACCGTTTCCAGGTACGAATCCTGACTCCGTTGGGAATCGAATATCTTCATTCGTACCAATAATTTTTGCACCACGCTGTACCGTTAAACACGCTTCGGCAAGACGCTCATAATTAATCGTGCGATCCATGCCCATAACAAGTACATCCGCTTCTAAGTTATGCGAAACTTGAATACCTTCCAAATCAAGCGCTGCACGAATCCCATCGGAACCGATTACTTGCACCTTTGCTTGTCCAAAATGTTTTGCGACATATTTCGCTGTCGCTAAGGCACTTGAATAAATATTTGATACAGGTGCTTCAATACCGATGTCATGCAATGCTTGCTGTATTTGTTCACGCGTTTTGGATGAATTATTCGTTACATAAAATGGTTCATTTCCTTGTGCTTGCAATGAGTGAATAAAATCAACAGCCGTTGGAATTCCCGCTTTTCCTCGATACACAGTGCCATCCAAATCAAAACAATAACGCTTCATGTTTTACTTATCCTCTGGTAAAAAGGCCGATACTGGACCTAATTCATTTGTTAAGTAGTCTTGTACTAATCCAGGGAATTGTTTAATAGCAGATAAATTCTCTGTTAAAACATTCAGTACTTCCTCGTCGTTTACTTGAATAAATTCACGAACTAACATTTTACGTAAACCAACTACTGCTTTTAATGGTGCATCCATTTCTGATGTGATAACTTTTTCGTCGACTAAAATATCAATAATATCTTCATAACTACCTGGGTCGCGCATGATAAATCCGTCAATCATTAAATTCCCTACGTCCATCATCGCTTCCATTAAGTTATGACCAATACGTTGAAGTGCTAATTTATTTACCGCTGAATGTAACCAATCTGTATTTTCTTCTAATACAGTGATTAGTTCATTCATGTGATTTAAATTTAATGCAATTTTGTTACGATCTACGAAGTACATTGTGTACTGCCTCCAATCAATAATGTTGATACTGTTTTCTTATATATAGTACCATATTCTATAGAAGTGGAAGGAGCTTTTACAAGTATGGAACGATTTTTCTTATATGATGATGTGGAAGATACGAAAACGCGCTTTGTCAGTTTTACAGGAAAAACAATACGCTATGATTTAGCCATTTTACAAAGTAGCCGTTTTTTTGGTAAAGTGCTCGTGTTAGACATTCAATTTGGGCGCTTTGCGATTATCGGATCAGATGATGTGGAAGAGCCAGGCTACCTAGAACACGTTTATAACCGTTCGGAAGCAGAAGCGGAAGACTTGCGAGATTATTTACGTGAATTGCTAGGGTAAAAAAAGAGATTTCGGCATATTTGTGATGCCGAAATCTCTTTTACTCTGTAGGCTCTGTTGTTACTACTTCTTGCGTAGGAACAGCTTGAGGTGCCTTTCCTACTTTTTTTACGATAAAATAAGCACAACCAAAATTACAGTATTCAAATAAGTAATCTTGAAGCGTGCTAATTTTTGTATCGAATGTTGATTTTTGGTTTCTATCGTCGAAGAATCCCTTCAAACGAAGTTGACCGTAACCCCAATCACCAACAATATAATCGTACTTCAATAAAATATCCGAGTAACGTTCTAAAAAATCCTCTTCTTTAAAACCATCACGCACATTTTCAATTAGTTCATATGCATAGCCTTCTGCAACAATCATGAATACACCACCAATCCGTTATCACTATGTTAAGCAAAATATAGCTTGAAATCAACTTGTTTATGAGTCTTTTAGCAAGCGTTCCTTCGCTGCAGCATTTACTTGTTCATCAGCATGATAACTACTACGCACTAATGGACCGGCCTCACAATGTGAAAATCCTTTTGACATCGCAATTTTTCGTAGCTTACCAAATTCAAGTGGTGAATAATACTTTTTCACCGGCAAATGCTTTTTTGTCGGCTGCAAATATTGACCAATCGTCATAATATCTACATTATTTACACGTAAATCATCCATCACTTCTAAAATCTCATCCCAAGTTTCCCCGAGTCCAATCATTAAAGATGATTTTGTCGGAATATCAGGTTGCATCTCTTTTGCTTTTCGTAAAAATTCAAGAGAACGATCATACTTTGCTTTTGCGCGAACTCTCGGTGTTAAACGCCGAACTGTTTCAATATTATGATTTAAAATATCCGGTTTTGCATCCATTAGTAGCTGTAGGTTCTCTTCTGTCCCCCCTAAATCAGAAGGAAGCACTTCTATAGATGTTTCCGGTGACTTGCGACGTATTGCACGAACTGTTTCAGCGAGCACACCTGCTCCTCCGTCTTTTAAATCATCACGTGCTACCATTGTAATAACAACATGCTTTAAATTCATAATCGCTACCGAGTCAGCTACACGTTCGGGCTCTGCTAAATCAAGTTCCGTTGGTAACCCCGTTTTTACTGCGCAGAAGCGACAAGCTCGTGTACAAATAGATCCTAAAATCATCATCGTTGCCGTACGACGTTCTCCCCAACATTCATGAATATTCGGACAACGAGCTTCTTCACACACCGTATGAAGATTATTTTCACGCATTAGTTTTTTCAATGCTTTATACTCATCGTTTGTATTTAATTTTATTTTTAACCATTCCGGTTTTCGTAAGTGTTCTTGATTTTCACTCGTTGGTTTACAAGATGTCATGAATTTCGCCCCTTATCGATGTCCATAGTTTACACATTACAATACTGATGTCAATGTAACATATATGTGAATGCCCAACAACTAATCTTTATTAAATAGTTCGAATCATTCGCCAAGTTTTTCTAATTCATCAATTGGAAGTGGTACCTCTATCGAAGGTTGTGTACCATCTCCACCTTCTGTATAAATATAAGGTACTGTCCCTCTAATTAAACCAATTGCTACCGGAATATTTTGATCTACTGTAGCTGATGAAGTTGCAAGCGGAATAATAATTTGAACATTTACTTCTAAATGTATACTTACTTCTACGTATGCATTATTAATACCAAATTCACGAATTGTTGATTGAACATCACTTTTTACATTCCCGATGATATGAAAACGAATCGGAATGGTCGGTCCTAAGTTACCAAGAAGCGGTAAATTAAGCGCCTGCCCTATCGGTACAAAAAATACAATGCCATCTCCTGCTTCCATTCTACCAACATCGTATTCAACATTGTCTAAATTCGGTAAATGCGTTAAATCACCGCTTTCGGCTTGCTCTAAATATTCTTTCACAAGCGCCGTCGTTTCGGCTCGCACTTGATTAATAATATCTGTATTAAATTTTGTCGTCACCATATCACTAGTACCTGGCGGGAGGTCAACAATAATATCATTCACATCTAATACACTGGACGTACGTGAATTTATAGCTTTACTTACAACATATGAGGCTATTTTCTGTGTCTGAACTTCAGCATATTGTAAATAGGTTGGCATAATACGGCTATTCATAAAATAAAGAAATGCGACAATCGCGCATAATAAACTGACAAATAAAAGCGTAATTTTTGTTGAAGCCTTTTTGTTCCTTCTTAATTGCATTTTACGCCGTTTTGCGAACAAAAAAATCCCCCCACTCTACGATATGAGTAAGGGGAAGCGACTATTCGACAGGTGTTACATATTCAAGTTCTACTTTGTCGATTAATAGGTTCGGGCTATCTACTAGACTAATTTCATAAGTTGCGTCAAGAATTTCATCGTCCTCTTCAAAAATACGTAAATACGGACGATCTGGATGTTTAATATTTTGTTTTGATACAATACCTCGACGACCATCTGAAAGGAGTATGATTGTACCGTTCGGATAATGAACAACACTCTTACGTAACGCTTCTACAACACGTGGGCTGAAAATTGTTCCACTACCAGCTTGGATAATGGTCATCCCTTGTGATGGTAACAATTTTTCACGGTAGACACGATTCGATGTCACCGCATCAAACACATCGGCAACTCCGATAATTTTCGCAAATGGATGAATTTCAAAATCAACAAGACCACGTGGATATCCACTACCATCAATACGTTCGTGATGTTGAAATGCACAATGCGCAACAAGTAGTGACACTGAGTGCAAATTACGTAGTAAATCAAATCCATAACGTGTGTGTTGTTTCATTACTTCATATTCTTCATTCGTTAATCGCTCTGGCTTTAATAAAATTTCAGTCGGAATTAACAGCTTACCTACATCATGTAACATCGCACCAATACCGATTAAACGTAAATCTTCGTACGAATAACCCATTTCTTTTGCAATTGCTAATGCATAAAGTGTTACTTGAAATGAGTGTTGATATAAGTATTCATCATATAAATACGCATCTGTTAAAACAGTTAAAACCTCTTCACTATCTAAGATGGAGTTTAACAAATCTTCAACGATTGTTCCGATTTCTTTGGATTGTTGTTCTAATACAAAAGAAGCCTGTCCTGGTTTTACATCTTTTACTGAATGGAATGAGTTGGTGATTTCATTGACAACCTTATTGCGTACTGCCGGTTGAATCGTTTCTTCTATTTCAATTCCATAAGATATTGTATCTTCAATATAAACATATTTAATATGTAATTGTTTTAATCGAGACAACATACGATCCGTTACAACTACACCTTTTTGAAGTAACGGGTGTCCTGCTTCGTTCCAAATCGTTCTTCCAACGATCATTCCAGCCTTCAATACATTGATTGATATTAATCGCATTTATTTGATAAACTCCTATCTCTTTTATTACATTATATAGATTATAATCCCATTTCTATAAATAAAAAAGCTACTGGAAGCATGTTTATTCCTTATTTTCCAAATAAGTCAAGAAAATGTCACGTAAAAACGCGGGTAAGAAGTATTGTTTTTTAGCGTACTTAAACGTAGGGAAGAAATATCCGAATGTAAATAAATCAAGCGTTGCAAGTTTATATTTCTTCGAGGACTGTACGATTTTATCCCCAATCATTAATTCTCTTTTTTTATTCATCTTAATGTTATACATTAATAGTTTCCCAAAAATAATTCCCCGGAAACCTAGACCTTTTATTTGTAACTGAGGCCATTCTTCATTCATTTGCGCCTGCAAATACATTTCTTTTAACTCTGCTCCTGTTAGCTCAATTAAGCACAAATTGATCGGATGTGGCAAAATTTGGTGCATATCAAATGTGCTAACATACCCTTTTTTTAAATCATCAACGAATATCCCCGCATTAAACATGACACAATCTGCCTTTGTGTAATTAAAAACAGCCTCTGCAAATAAATTAGATAAAGGTGAATAATGGAACCACTCTTTATAATAAGTTTTAGATAATTGAATGACTGGTTCCTTTAATAACGCTTCAGCCTTTTTCGTTAAACTATATAAAAATTCAGCTTCTTCAGGAACTGTTACTAGCTGCCCATTGTCGATTAACTCGTCTTCTATTGACACGATACATTTCGTTTCATGATTATAGGTAATCGTTAAATGGCCTGTAAATTGTCCGTACTTACCACCACCTGTTAAAAGTACACCATTCACTACTTTTCCTTGTGGCAATACATGATGAGTATGTGCACCAAAAATGACATCAATGTCTGGACATTCCTGTGCAAGTAATTCATCATCTGTTAGACCTAAATGTGAAAGGCATACAATCACATCTACTTCTTTTCGCAACTGTTGGACAAGCAAAATTAGCGCCTTACGCGGTTCTGTTACTTCCCAATTCAACGAACGATAAAAAGCATCAAATTGAGCTGTTGCACCAATTACGGCAATTTTTGTCCCATATATCGTGTGTAAAATAACGTACGGCTTTAACCAGCTAGGGTTCTCTCCATTTATCGCTTGAACATTCGCCACAACTACATCAAACTGGGCATTTTCATAAAGATCAAATAAGTC
The DNA here is from genome assembly GCA_051874135.1 of Lysinibacillus sp. Taxonomy (GTDB): domain Bacteria; phylum Bacillota; class Bacilli; order Bacillales_A; family Planococcaceae; genus Lysinibacillus_B. The sequence continues at coordinate 5,195 of JBJEFO010000260.1, read as the reverse complement.
CTCAAACGACAATGTAATACCCTCATTATTGCCAATTGTCACAACATCGTATTGTGCTTCATTTAGCAATTCAACATTACCTTTACCGAGCGTTGCCTCTGTATAAATATTTGAACGATCCATGTGATCGCCTATGTCAAACAGGAAGCTAACCTCACCTCTACTTGCTAAGAGCTGACGCTGCTCTTTTATAAAATTTTGCATACGTAACCAATATTCAAAATGACTATGTAAATCATTCGTATGAAAAACATGTATCTTTTCGAGCACCGCCGCCACCTCCTTTTATAATAATGCATTTAATACAGAATAAATTCCCAATAACAGTAATACGATTCGCAATGCGAGTACTACCTTCTCTGAATTTAATGATTGATTTATTTTTGCACCAATCTTTGCACCTAAATAACCGCCTATAATTACTGGTATCGTATATAGCCACGGTACATTCCCAAGTGCAATATGGCTCGCTGAGTTTACAAGCGCCGTTAAAAATACTAAAAACATGCTCGTTGCCACTGCAACATGTGGAGGGAACAAGAATAAAATAAGCATTGCCGGTACAAGGATTGACCCCCCACCAATGCCAAATAAACCTGATATACAGCCGACTACAAATGTTAAACTAATCGCAAACCAAATCGGATAACCATATATATATTTCTTTCCTTGTGCGTCTATATATTCAAACTGTGTACCGTGCTCTACAAACCATCTTACCGGCTTTAATTTATCACGGAAAATTAAAATAATCGCTATAATAATAAGCAATATCCCAAAATATAGATTAAATGAAGGTACATCTAGTCCTTTATTAATCCATGCGCCTAAAATCGTTCCTGGTACACTTCCGATAAAAAAGATAAAACCTGTTTTAAAATGAACCGTTTTCGATTTCATGTAAGCAATAGTTGAAGAAATCCCAATGAAAATCATCATAATTACGGAAAGACCTACAACTGTTTGTGGTGTTATATTTTGAATAAGCCCTAATGTATTACCTAGAAACAATACTGCGGGCACTAAAATAACACCACCACCGAGACCGACAAGTGCACCGACAATCCCTGAGAAAGTTGCTACAATAAATAGTAATAAAAACTCCATTAAAATTCCCCTTCAAATATATTCAGCTGTTTAGGTGCCAGACCGTTAAATTGAAGGTCGAGTATTTCTTGTAACCTCTTTGCATTTGGGGCTGCATGATGTCCTGAATTATTATTAAACAATACATATACGTCCTTTGCCTGCTGATGTAGCGTACGAATATGTGTAGCTAAACTTTGCAATTCTTCTTCATTGTAATCATATAAAAAGCGCACTTTTCGCCAGTTTTGTGTGTTTCCAGTATTACGCCAGCCATGAATATTACGACCATGTATGCGAACAAGGACTTTGTCAGCTGTAGCAATTGGCACGAGCGGTACAGAACCTGATCCTGCTTGGGGCTCATCACAAACCGTATGAATTAACTGATTGTTACGCAAAAATTGAATTGTTTTGTGCTTCATATCATTAGCGTACCATGTTTGATTGCGAAATTCGATGGCGATGGGAAAACGTCCCAATTGTTGCTTTATATAACGAATATATTGTACATTTTTCGCTGAACAGTCGAACCATGGTGGAAATTGTACAAGTACCATCGCAAGCTTTCCATACTTTTGGAAGCAGTCTGCACATTCAATAAATGCATTAAACATATCATTGCGTGTTTCAAATGGTAAATCTTCTCGTTGATGGCCTGTCATTCCTTGATAGGCTTTTAAAACAAATTGGAAGTTTTGTGATGTCTCTTTGCACCATTTCTCTACATTTGTATTATTAGGAATTGCATAAAATGATGTATCGACTTCAACAATCGGAAAATGCCCGCTATAATCAAATAATTTATCACGCGTGGATGTCACTTCCGAGTAAAGCGTTGGGTGATCTCCCCAACCTGTTAATCCGATGTATATCATGATGAAATCCTCCTTCACTTTCGGACATGTAAAAGTTTGAGCAATTCATGTAATTTGTATTTTCCAAGAATGATTATAACCTATCTTAGGCATCATCTAAAAAACGATTTTAAAGAAGCGATTAAAAAGCTTTTACTTTTTGCCCCCATAGTAAGCTAACAATTAGAAGGGTGATGTGGATATTGAAAAAAAGGTACGTTCTTATAGCGCTTGTTATCCTCATACTTTTTTTTGCGATTTTTCGAGATTTCTTTATTCATAGACCTTTAATCATTGCCCATCGTGGCGCTTCCTATTATGCGCTCGAAAATAGTTTTGAAGCGTATGATTTAGCACTAACACAAGGGGCAGATTATTTAGAATTCGACATGCAAATGACAAAAGATGATGTATTAATTGTTGAACATGATAAAACTCCGTCATATGGTGATGGGCGTGCTATTGAAGACTATCTGTATTCAGAAATCCAACAACTAAAACGTCAAAATGAATTCGGTATATCATCTGTTTTGACATTGCAACAAGTGCTCGCTCAATATCCGACAACACCGCTCTATATTGAAACGAAAAACAGGAGGAGTGGCGTTGAAGCAACTTTATTAAAGGAGCTTCAATTAGCAGATCGGCTTAATGATGAAACATTAATCATTCAATCATTTTCAGCAGAAAGCTTGCGTCTATTACGGATGCAAAATAATTCTATTCAACTGTTTCAATTATTCACTTCTTTTGGAACAAGTATACTTACACGTGAACAGTTACAGCAAGTGCGCGAATACGCAAATGGCATTATCGTTCATCAACAAACGATAACAGAATCACTTATTAAACTAGCTCATGAGGAACAATTAAAAGTGCATGTCTATACAGTTAATAAACCAAGTCAAATGAGGACGTTAATTAAGCAAAACGTAGATGGTATTATTACAGATCGACCTGATATTTTATATGAGTTACTTCATTAAAACTGCAAAAGAGACAAAATCAAAATTTTGATTTTGTCTCTTTGTTTTTTTCCTTTTATTTACTCGTTGTAGCACAGAGCATTTCTATAGGTTCATCAATTTCACTACTTCATACGATTATCCCTTTTTAGAGGATCTTCTCTGCCTTCTGATTAAACATACAAACTTCCGCTTCGTTAATAGAAAACTCAAGTAGCTGTCCAATTTTATAATCCTATTGACCTCCCCATACGCAAATCTGTTATTCCCCCATCTAAATCGATGAAAAATTAATGTTTAATTTCCTCATAATGCATTTTCTCTGTTAAAAACAATATATTCTTATTCCTATGAAATTTTCACTTGAAAGTGGAGAATAAAAAACGGGAATATTTGTTATAGCAAAAATCCCTCTTCGTATCGTCATAACTTCGGACAATAAAAAGAGGGAAATTTTTTGTTATCTTATCTTATTCTCCAAACAATCCTTCCATGCTCAAATAACGTTCTCCGTTATCTGGTGCAATACATAGCACACGTTTACCTGGTCCTAATACACGTGCTTTTTGTATTGCTGTCCATACGGCAGCACCCGCTGATGGACCTACTAAAATTCCTTCTAATCTTGCTAAATCTCGTGTTGTTTGTAATGCATGTTCATCCGCTACTTGAACGATTTCATCATAAACGTCTGTATTTAAAATAGCTGGCACGAATCCTGGACTCGTTCCTACAAGTTTATGAGGTCCTGGCTCTCCACCTGACAGTACAGGTGATCCTTTTGGTTCAACAACAACGACTTGTAAATTTGGTAAATGCTCTTTTAACGCTTCACCTGTTCCTGTTATAGTACCACCCGTTCCTGCTGTCGCCACAAAAACATCTAGTCTTCCCTCTGTTTGCTCTAAAATTTCAGGAGCCGTCGTTACTCGGTGGATAGATGGATTGGCTGGATTTTCAAATTGCTGTGGAATAAAGCTATTAGAGATTTGACTTTGCAATTCAATTGCTTTTTTCACCGCACCTGGCATTTTTTCTGCTGCTGGCGTCAACACAACTTGCGCACCATACGCTTTTAATATCGAAATACGTTCCTTCGTCATATTGTCAGGCATTACAAATATCGCCTTATAGCCTTTCGCAGCGGCATTCATTGCTAATCCGATGCCTGTATTACCACTTGTCGGTTCAATAATCGTTGCACCCGGTTTGATTAATCCTTGCTTTTCAGCAGCTTCCACTAAAGAATACGCTGCACGGTCTTTTACACTGCGACTTGGATTAAAATATTCAAGTTTCACTAGCACTTCTGCACACTGTTCATCGACAAGCCGATTCAATTTCACAACCGGTGTATTACCTACAAGCTCTATAATCGAATTATATATTTTATTTGCCATTTCCTTCACGTCCTAATTTGAATGTATTTTTTAAATTATCTATTAATTTATGATACATAAATCCCTATATGTTTACAAGGTTTTAATTTTAAAGTATGCTAATGGTAGACATATTTAGGAGGTCTTTTCATGGAAAATTTACAATCAGTAGAGCAATTTGAACAATTAAAAAATGAAGAAGCGGTCGTTTTCGTCTTTTCAGCTAACTGGTGCAAAGACTGCGTATTTATCGAGCCATTCATGCCAGAAGTTGTAGAAAAGTTCTCAAACGTTCGTTTCGTAAAAGTAGACCGTGATCAATTTATCGATTTATGCATCGAGTTAGATATTTTCGGTATCCCTAGCTTCTTAGCATATAGTAAAGGTGTAGAAACTGGCCGTTTCGTAAGCAAGGACCGTAAAACGCAGGAAGAAATTGAAACGTTTATTCAAAATTTAAAATAGTAAACAAAAAGGATTGTACTAGTAGTGAACCAAGTATTCACTGCTAGACAATCCTTATATTTTCTCCGCCAAGTTAGCTCACTTGACCTATCGATGTTTTAATTTGCCTGACTGTTCTAATGTTTGTATAATCCCATCATATTGCGTATCTACGTATAAATTCCCCTTCTTCTTATGCCCTAAAGCATAAAAAATAACTAAAACTGCTACGACTAAAACGACAGCCGGTACCCCTAGTGTGATTAGCCAAAATGAATCTGCCATTTGATCATTCCCCCTTGTCATTACGTTACATTTAAAACAGCTTACACTTTTATTATTTCACCTTGATCCATTTTTGTAAATATTTAGAATTATTTTAAAAATAAAAAAGTAGAGAAAATTACTTTTTTCTCCACTTCTAATTTAGCATTATTTATGAAATTAACTGATAGAACCTTCTA
>JBJEFO010000259.1:0-11910 GCA_051874135.1 Lysinibacillus sp. | reverse complement strand
TCATATAATAAAAAATTTAAAATTTTCTAAAATTAAATTCCAATTTCAAGAAGTTTTATATATAATGATGATGAATTCACTTGAAGGAGGTATTTTATGCAAAAAACAGAAAAAACGATACATGAGATAGTTGAGCAGCTGAATGATGGAGCAACGATTTTAGTCGGCGGATTCGGCTTATGTGGCATTCCAGAAAAAGCGATTGAAGCAATTCGTCAAAAAGGAGTCAAAGATCTTACGGTAGTTAGTAATAACTGTGGGGTAGATGACTGGGGGCTCGGTTTACTATTAGCTAACAACCAAATCAAAAAGATGATTTCTTCCTATGTAGGGGAAAATAAAATTTTTGAGCAACAATTTTTAAGCGGTCAGCTAGAAGTAGAATTAACGCCACAAGGTACATTAGCAGAACGTATTCGAGCAGGTGGTGCGGGTATTCCTGCATTTTACACAGCGACTGGGGTTGGTACACCTGTTGCAGAAGGAAAGCCAACAAAAATTTATGATGGTAAAGAATATATTGAAGAGCGCGGAATTGTCGGGGACTATGCATTCGTAAAAGCATGGAAAGCAGATAAGCTAGGCAATCTTGTATACCGAAAAACAGCTCGTAATTTTAATCCGATTATGGCGACAGCTGGCAAAATAACAGTAGCGGAAGTCGAGGAAATCGTTGAAGTAGGTGAGCTAGATCCGGATGAAATTCATACACCAGCCGTTTATGTACAACATGTTATTTTAGGAGAATCATATGAAAAGAGAATTGAGAAACGTACAACAAGAAAAGAGGAGGCTACAATATGACATCTTCAAAAGAACGCATTGTGAAACGAGCTGTGCAAGAAATTGAAACAGGTATGAATGTAAATCTAGGGATTGGCATGCCAACGTTAGTAGCTAATGAAATTCCGAGTGACTATCAAGTGTTACTACAATCGGAAAATGGCTTATTAGGAATTGGACCTTATCCATTCGAAAATGATGTTGATGCGGATTTAATTAATGCTGGAAAAGAGACGGTAACGACAGTAGCTGGGGCATCATTTTTTGATAGTGCAGATAGCTTTGCAATGATTCGCGGTGGACATATTGATGTAGCAATTTTAGGCGGCATGGAAGTTTCAGAACAAGGTGATTTAGCAAATTGGATGATTCCTGGAAAGATGGTAAAAGGCATGGGCGGTGCAATGGATCTTGTACAAGGTGCAAAGCGTGTCGTCGTTATTATGGAGCATGTATCTAAATATGGGGAGTCGAAAATTAAAAAAACATGTACATTGCCCCTTACAGGTAAAAAGGTCGTGCATCGTTTAATTACAGATTTGGCTGTATTTGACTTCACAGAACAAGGAATGGTGTTAATCGAAACAGCAGCTGGTGTATGTGTAGAAGAAATCCGTGAAAAGACAGAAGCACATTTCTCTGTATCGCAACAATTGAAAAGTTATACGTAAAGTAGAAAATAACAAAAATAACGAGAAAATATTGTATTTGTAGTAGACTGCTATCATGTTAGATGTTATAGTGTAAGTGAGTTCGGAATGACAAAAAATAGAAAAAACGAGTCTTTTCGATAGGAAAACAGACAAGAGGCATAAGGAGTGGTTTATGAGAGGAGTAAAAACAATGGTTAAACAAACAATTAAACAACGAATTATTGAAACTGCCTTAGATCTTTTTCAGCAAAAGGGCTATCATGGTGTTTCTGTAGATGAAATAGTTGAAAAGGCGGGCACATCAAAAGGTGGATTTTATCATAATTTTAAAGCAAAAGATACGTTGCTTTATGAAATACATGATGTATTCATTTCATATGTTTTAAAGGAAACAAAAGTAGCATATGAACGATATGACTCACCGATTGAGAAAGTTTGTGCAATGTTGTATGCGTTTACAAATGTATTTGATTTGTATCAACGGCATATTACCGTTTTTTACGATGAAAGCGCTTATTTACCGCATGATTATAAAATCATCATTAAGGAAAAGCGAACAGAATATCGTAAATTAATCGAACGAGTAATAGAAGATGGCAAGAAAAGTGGACATTTTCGAGAAAACATCTCGACTACGATTACGACGATGGCCATTATCGGATTAGTAAACTGGACGTACAAATGGTACAAACAAAACGGTAAGCTAACGATGGAGCAAATAACGGTGTACTTTAACGACATTATTTTGCGCGGTATTTGTACAGAGCAAGGGTATGAAGAAGCATTAGCAAAAAATCATTTATTACAATCATCTAACTAGTGGAACCAGGATACGGAAAACTAGTTTTTTAAAAACAAAAAACAAACCGACTAGTCGGTACGAGTTGATTAGTCTGAAAACTGAAGGGGGAATTTAGATGAATTTTGAACTAACGAAAGAACAACAAATGATTCGCGATATGGTTCGTGAGTTTGCACAAGCAGAAATCGCACCATATGCAAGGGAACTAGATGAAAAGCATGAATTCCGTAAAGAAAGCTTCGACAAAATGGCGGAGCTAGGACTTTTCGGCATTCCGTTTCCAGAACAATATGGTGGTTCGGGAGGAGACACAGTTTCATATGCTTTAGCTGTTGAAGAAATCGGTCGTGCTTGTGGTGGTACAGGACTTTCTTATGCAGCAGCTGTAAGTTTAGGTGCTACACCATTTTACAATTTCGGTACAGAAGAGCAAAAACAACAATACTTAGTTCCGATGGCGCAAGGAAAAACATTAGGTTCATTCGGTTTAACAGAGCCAAATGCGGGATCTGATGCGGGTGGAACTCGTACGAAAGCATACTTAGATGGTAATGAGTGGGTTATTAATGGTGAGAAATGTTGGATTACAAATGCAAGCTATGCACGCCAAGTAGTTGTAACTGCTGTAACGGGGCAAGATGAGCGTGGTAAAAACATCATTACGGCGATTATCGTTCCGACTGATACACCGGGTGTAACAATCCGCTCAGAATATCAAAAAATGGGTGTTCGTGCATCTAATACATGTGAAATTGTATTAGAAAACGTGCGCGTACCAAAGGAAAATGTTTTAGGTGATGAGAAAAAAGGTTTTGGTCAATTTTTAAACACATTAGATGGTGGACGCATTTCTATTGCAGCGCTGTCCGTAGGGATTGCACAGTCAGCATTCGAAAAAGCATTGCAATACTCAAAAGAACGTGTACAGTTTGGGCAATCAATTTCAAAATTACAAGCGATTCAATTTAAGTTAGCAGATATGGCAATGGAAATTGAATTAGCACGCACGATGGTTCACAAAGCAGCGTGGTTAAAAGATCATGGCAAGCCGTTCAAAAAAGAAGCTGCATACGCAAAATTATTTGCCTCAGAAATGGGCTTTAGAACGTGTAACCAAGCGATTCAAATTCATGGTGGTTATGGTTACATGGCTGAATATGATGTAGAACGTCACTTACGTGATATTAAGCTAATGGAAATCGGTGAAGGTACTTCTGAAATTCAACGTGTTGTAATTTCACGCCAACTAGGCTGTTAGTATATTGACAAATAAATAGGAGGAATGCGTATGGCACAACTGGTTTATCAAACGATTGGTGAGTTGCTAGAGGAACAAGTGGCAAAATATCCTGACCGAGAAGCATTAGTTTATGCAGATCGTAATCTTCGAATGACGTATACACAATTTGATGAACACGCAAATCGAGTAGCAAAAGCTTTAATGGCGATTGGTCTGGAAAAGGAACAACATTTCTCGGTATGGACAACAAACGTACCACAGTGGCCAGGGCTGCAATTTGGTTCTGGAAAGATGGGTGCAGCGTTAGTAACGGTCAATACGGCTTATCGTTCATCAGAGCTTGAGTACTTATTAAAGCAATCTGATTCTCGTGCAATTATTTTAATTGATCAGTACCGGGACCATTCATTTATCGATACATTATATAATCTTTGTCCAGAACTAAAGGACAGTGAGCCTGGTAACTTAAACAGTACTCATCTACCGCTTTTGAAAACCGTCGTCGTCATTAGTGACAAAAAATATCCGGGCACATATAGCTATGATGAGTTTTTAGCACTTGGTGAAACGATTTCAGATGAACAATTTGGGGAGCGTAAACAGTCGTTACGCTATGATGATGTCATTAATATTCAGTACACATCAGGTACAACAGGCTTCCCAAAAGGCGTTATGTTAAAACATTACAATATTGTGAATAACGCGATTAATATTGCCGAGGCAATGAGTTTAACATATGAAGATCGTTTATGTATCCCTGTACCATTCTTCCATTGTTTCGGCTGTGTAATCGGCACACTTGCAATCGTCTCAGCAGGTGGAACGATGGTACCTATACAGGAATTTAATCCAGAAGAAGTGTTGCGAACAGTAGAGCAAGAAAAATGTACAGCACTCCACGGTGTCCCAACGATGTTCATTAGTGAATTAAATTTACCGAATATTGCGGAATTTGATTTATCGACACTTCGTACAGGTGTAATGGCTGGTTCAAACTGTCCTGTAGAGTTAATGAAAGGCGTTATAGAAAAGATGGGCATGACAGATATTACAATTTGCTATGGTCAAACGGAAACATCACCTGTTATTACACAAACACGCCCTGAAGATTCATTAGAAATGAAAACAGAAACAGTCGGACGCCCGCATCCAAATATGGAAATTATTATTGCTGCACCAGGCACGAACAAAGAACTACCTCGTGGTGAGCAAGGAGAAATTTTAGCAAGAGGTTATGCGGTCATGAAAGGGTACTATAATAACCCAGAAGCAACAGCAAATACAATCGATAGCGATAACTGGCTGCATACAGGAGACCTAGGCACGATGAATGAAGAAGGATTTGTACGTGTGACAGGGCGCTTAAAAGATATGATTATCCGCGGTGGGGAAAATATTTATCCACGTGAAATTGAAGAGTTTTTATATAAGCACCCGAAAATACTTGATGTCCAAGTAGCAGGTGTACCGGATGAAAAATACGGTGAAGAAGCAGCAGCTTGGATCATTTTAAAGGAAGGGCAATCGGCAACAGAAGAAGAAATTCGTGAATTTTGTCAGGGGCAAATTTCCCGTTACAAAATACCACGTTATATTTTCTTCGTAGACCGTTATCCGATGACTGCTTCAGGAAAAATTCAAAAGTTCAAGCTACGTGAGCGCTTTGAAGGTTTCTCGAAAACATTGCAGTAAGGGAGGTTCAATTATGTTTAAAAAAGTGTTAATTGCGAATCGCGGCGAAATTGCACGCCGAGTTATTCGTACGTGTCATAAGCTAGGCATTGAGACGGTGGCAGTGTATTCAGAAGCAGATGCAGAAAGCCTACACGTCAAAGAAGCGACAGAAAGCTACCTTATCGGAAAACCACCTGTTTCGCACAGTTATTTAAATATCGAAGCGATTCTTGAAGTAGCGAAACAATGTGGTGCGGAAGCGGTACATCCAGGTTACGGACTATTATCAGAGAATGCTAACTTTGCAAAACGTGTGGAAGAAGCGGGCTTAACATTTATCGGTCCTACATCTGAAGTCATTCAAGCAATGGGTAGTAAGCTTGAAGCGCGTAAAACAATGGAACAAGCAGGAGTGCCAATTGTTCAAGGTGTAAATGATCCAATTGCAGATGCTAATGAAGCAGCAAAAATTGCGAGTGAAATCGGTTATCCGGTGATGTTAAAAGCATCAGCTGGCGGTGGCGGAATTGGCATGCAGTTAGTACATGATGAAGCAGAACTTGTGAAAGCATTTGAGGGAAATCAAAAACGTGCGCAAAGCTTTTTCGGTGATGGCACGATGTTTATCGAAAAATTTATTGCACAACCGCATCATGTAGAAGTGCAAGTATTAGCGGATACACATGGCAATGTCGTACCAGTATTTGAGCGTGAATGTTCGATTCAACGACGTAATCAAAAAGTTGTGGAAGAGGCACCGTCTCCGTTTATCTCAGAGGAAACGCGCAAAAAAATGCTAGATGCAGCAGTGGAAGCAGCAAAGCATATCGGTTATACAAATGCCGGTACAATTGAATTTTTAGTAGACAGTGAGCAAAATTTCTATTTCTTAGAGATGAATACACGTCTGCAAGTAGAGCATCCGGTTACGGAAGAAATTACAGGAATTGATTTAGTGGAGCAACAGCTAAAAGTAGCGAGTGGTGAAGCTTTATCCTTTACACGTGACGATATTCAGAAAAAAGGTCATGCGATTGAAGTACGCATTTATGCGGAAAATCCAGTTTCGTTCTTCCCATCACCAGGGAAAATTAAGCATCTCCAATTACCTGAAGGAGAAGGAATCCGACACGAGATTGCTGTTGAAACAGGAAGCGATGTAACACCGTTTTATGATCCGATGATTGGGAAATTGATCGTATTTGCCGCTACTCGTGAAGAAGCATGTGCAAAACTAGCAGAGGCACTACGAAACTATGTAGTAGAAGGCATCGAAACAAATATTCCGATGTTGCTACATACGGTTACACATCCACAGTTTTTATCAGGTATGACAACTACAAAGTTTGTAGAGGAATATTATTTACCAAAAGTAACAGCAGCACGTAAATAACGCGAGAAACGGCCCGAATGATTGAACTTTGGCGAGATCACATCTTGTAGGGACCGTTCCTCTACAATCTATTTTAAGCGGAGGGATAGTATATGACAATAGTAAAAGCGAGTATGGCAGGAACGGTGTGGAAAATTTTAGTGCAAGAAGGCGAAAAAGTGGCAGCTGGTCAAGACGTAGTTATTTTAGAATCAATGAAAATGGAGATTCCGATTGCAGCGGAAGAAGCGGGTACTGTAAAGCGTGTAATTGCTGCAGAAGGTGACTTCATCAACGTTGACGACGATTTAGTGGAAATTGGATAAGGGAGGCTAGCTAATGCAGCTACCAAAGCGGGTACAATTAAAAGAAGTTGGTCCACGTGACGGATTGCAAAATGAAAAAGCATTTATTCCAACTGCGGATAAAATTCAATTAATTGATCGCTTAAGTGAAACGGGGCTCGATTACATCGAAGTAACGAGCTTCGTTCATCCTAAATGGATTCCACAACTAGCGGATGCTGTGGATGTACTAAAAGCGATTAAACGAAATCCGAATGTGACGTACGCTGCCTTAGTGCCAAATGCTAAAGGGCTAGAGCGTGCGTTAGAGGCAAATATCGATGAAGTGAGTGTCTTTATGTCTGCAAGTGAAGGACATAATAAATCGAATATTAATAAATCGATTGATGACACATTTCCAATTTTAAAGGAAGTAGTAGACGGTGCATTAGCTGCTGGAAAAACAGTGCGCGGCTATATTTCAACCGCTATTGCTTGCCCGTATGATGGTTATACGGAGCCTGTACAAGTTGTACGAGTAGCGGAAAAGCTATTTGATATGGGCATAACGGAAATATCATTAGGTGATACGATCGGTGTAGGTGTACCGACACAAGTAGATGCACTATTAACAGAAATGTTACGCCACTATAAGCCAGAGCAACTTGCGATGCATTTTCATGATACGCGAGGGACAGCGCTAGCAAACGTTGTAACAAGTTTAACCCACGGTATTACAAAGTTTGATAGTGCGATTGGCGGGCTCGGCGGTTGTCCATATGCTAAAGGGGCTTCGGGTAATGTAGCGACAGAGGATTTATTGTATTTACTGCATGAAATGGGCATTGAAACAGGTGTTCAGCTTGATCGTATTTCAGAGGCGGCTCTTTATATAGAAGGTGTGCTAGGGAAAAAGCTAAGTTCAAAGCAAATAACGATTGCACGAGGGGAGGAACAATCATGTCAAACTTCGTAAAAGTAGATATAGAAGAGGGAATTGCTATTTTAACGCTTATGCGAGCCGGGGCAGCAAATGCTCTTTCCATCCAAATGATGCATGAAATAAACGAAGCATTAGAAACAATTCAATATGATCGTTCAATTCGCGTTGTCATCGTTACAGGTGATGGAGAAAAAGCATTTTGTGCAGGGGCAGATTTAAAAGAGCGTAGCGGCATGAGTGAAGAAGAAGTGCGTAAAACCGTTGCATTAATCGGTAAAACGATTACCAACTTTGAGACGCTGGCACAACCTGTCATTGCAGCAATAAATGGTGTTGCGTTTGGTGGCGGATTAGAATTAGCACTTGCTTGTGATATTCGCATCGCAAGTAATCATGTCAAAGTAGGTTTAACAGAAACGGCTCTTGGCATTATCCCTGGAGCAGGTGGTACACAACGTCTTCCACGTCTCATTGGGGTTGGCAAGGCGAAGGAGCTCATTTATACAGCTCGTCGTTTATGTGCAAATGAAGCATTTACATACGGCATTGTTGAACATGTCGTAGCGCCGCAAGAATTATTAGCACAAGCAAAAGCGCTCGCTGCTGAAATGGCTAAAAACGCACCGCTTTCACTCATTCAAGCAAAAATAGCAATCAATCAAGGGATGCAAACGGATATTGCAACCGGCTTACAAATTGAATCATTAGCATATAGTCGCTTACTTTATACGGAAGATCGTTTAGAAGGATTAAAAGCATTCCAAGAAAAACGTTCACCAGTGTATAGCGGCAAATAAAAGGGGGATGGGAGAAATGACAAATATTTCAGTTGACAACAAACATCAAGATTTTAAAGAGTCCATTTTAAAAGGTGGTCATGAAAAGTATCATGTAAAGAACGCGGAACAGGGAAAATTATTTGTTCGTGAGCGACTGGAATTATTATTCGATGAAGGCTTACAAGTAGAAGATGGAGCGTTTGCCAATATACTTGCAGGCGACTTACCTGCAGATGGTGTCGTAACAGGTATCGGGAAAATTCACGGTCGAACTGTATGTGTGATGGCAAATGATTCAACGATTAAAGCCGGATCATGGGGTGCAAGAACAGTTGAAAAAATTATTCGTATTCAGGAAACAGCTGAAAAGCTAAATGTTCCACTACTGTATTTAGTCGATTCAGCAGGCGCACGCATTACCGATCAAATCGAAATGTTTCCAGGCCGTCGCGGTGCGGGGCGTATTTTTTACAACCAAGTAAAACTGTCGGGCCGTATCCCACAAATTTGTTTATTATTCGGTCCATCTGCAGCAGGTGGCGCATACATTCCAGCATTTTGTGATGTCGTTGTCATGGTAGAGGGCAATGCATCAATGTATTTAGGCTCCCCACGTATGGCGGAAATGGTTATTGGTGAAAAAGTAGACCTTGAAACGATGGGTGGCGCTAAAATGCATTGTTCGGTTTCTGGTTGTGGGGATGTGCTAGCGAAAACCGAGGAAGAAGCAATCGCGTATGCTCGTCAGTACATTAGCTATTTCCCAGACAATTTTAAAAACAAGCCGAACGTAGAAGAACCAAAGCTACCAGCTACATTTGAAAAAACAATCGATGAAATTATTCCGAAAAACCAAAATGCACCGTTTAATATGTATGATTTAATCGACCGGATTATTGATGAAGGTTCGTTTTGTGAAGTGAAAAAATTATTTGCGGCTGAAATTATTACAGGATTTGCGCGCATTAACGGTCAATCAGTTGGAATTATTGCGAATCAACCACGCGTAAAAGGTGGCGTATTATTCCACGATTCAGCAGACAAAGCATCAAAATTTATTTCTCTTTGTGATGCGTTCCATATCCCATTAATCTTCTTAGCAGACGTACCAGGCTTTATGATTGGTACACAAGTAGAGAAGCTAGGCATTATTCGTCACGGTGCAAAAATGATTTTTGCAATGAGTGAAGCAACGGTACCGAAAATTACAGTAATCGTACGTAAAGCATACGGTGCAGGTCTTTATGCGATGGCTGGTCCAGCATTTGAGCCAGACGTATGTATTGCATTAACAGGCGCACAAATTGCCGTAATGGGTGCTGAAGCGGCGGTTAATGCTGTATACGCAAACAAAATTGCTGCATTGCCAAAAGAGGAGCAGGCTGCATTTATCGAGGAGCGTCGTAACGAGTACCGCGAAGAAATCGATGTGTATCGTTTAGCATCGGAGTTAATTATCGACGATGTCATCGAGCCAAATGACTTACGGATGGCGTTAGAAAGACGTCTAGATGCATACAAATCAAAAGAGCTGAAGTTTACTGAACGTAAGCACGGTGTAAGCCCGGTATAAAACGAAAATCCCTCGGCACAGTGGACCGAGGGATTTTGAGCTTTCTTAGTAGAAAACTTTTTCAGTATTGTATTTTGCTTTGAACGTATTAATTGCGTATGTTTCGTAAATTTCACGTTCCATTGGATCTTCAATTTCATACACTTCGATTTTGAAAATTTCATTACGGTGATTTTTCATCGGTGATACATTATCTTCAAAATGCTTTTTAATACGTTGACGGATTTTACGTGCTTTCCCAACGAATAAAAGTTCATTTTTCTCATTGTAGAAGAAGAAAATACCGCCTTTATCGCGCGTAATTTTATGGAAGTCGATGAAGCCGAAGTAAGGTGTAATCGGTACATCTCCAGGTTTTAAGTCTTGCTCGCGTTGGCGAATAACAAGATCTGGTTTAGGTAATTCAATTTTAATCAAAATAATCCACGTCCTTTACATAGTAAAAGTTAATTATAACAGATATATACTAGAATGCCTAATCATCCAGAAATAATGACTGGAAAAAGGGGATAAATCGATTAAAAGCGAAAAATAAACCTTGAAAATACCAATAATACAAAGTTGAAAATAAAAATTTTGCACTTTTGATTGCCATCAGCCGTTCGCGCTCGCCGCCAAACCGCTGTATACAGATAATAAAGTCATTTGAAAAATAATAAAGGCGTTTAAAAATGTTAGTCATTGTATTCAACAAAAGGGTCCATATTGTGGAATAACATTCTTTTATACAAGGTTATCAAACAACATTTTAGGTATGTAGAAAACTAAATATATAAATTACACAGCTAAAAATGAACGTATTCGTCAAATAAAAATACAAAAGAGGGTATATGGTTTCAATCCATACATCCTCTTTTGACTTTAGAAAATTAAATTTGTTACTTTATTCGCCAAATACACCATTTTCGGCTTCATCGCTTCATCATTTAACAACTCATGATAACGCTCAATATAGTAGCTGTTCTTTTTGTATAAGGCCACTTCCTTAAAGAAAGAGGCCCCCTGATTACTTAGTCTTCTTCAATTCGTATAGCATCAATTTTTTGGCAGTCTACGATAAGTGTTGAGCCAGGTTCTGTTGTTGGATCATTAAAAAATGCACAGCAATTATTCCGGTCAAATTTTTTAAAAACGACATCTTCTAATATTTGACCTCCTGATAAGAAAACGTCAACTTCTGTACCTCTTCTTAAGTCTCTTAATTGGTCACAGATACAACCTTTACAACGGTTCTTATTATTCCAAGAACTTGATTCACCTCTACATTCACTACAATTACAACTCACTTATAACACCTCTTTTCTTTTCTTTTCTGGTTTTGTAAGGCTAGCATTACATTAATAGAATATGATTTGAAAATGAAAAGAACTAGGTAACGTTACTAGTGAGAATATAGAACTTTTGATAAAGAATTAGTAGGTAAATTAAGATGCGTGTCAAAATTAAAGAAAATTCTAATATCCCAAAACTATCTTTTGAAAAAACTATGAAATTGTATTAACCACTTGTTCCTGGTCTTATCGGTTTAGATTTACTCGTAAAAAGCATGTTTATTTAATAGAGATGAATAAATCTACTGAAATAAACAGACCAGTTAAAACTGAAAAAAAGGTTTTAAAAAGAATGCTGAAAGATAGAGGATTTATAGAACATGTTATTGAGGTAATAAAATAATATACTGAACAATTCGAACACATTATGCATTAGCTTCTTCAACAATCGGACGCAATTGTTCAATAAAACTTAGATTTTCAAACGAATTTATTGTTATATTTTTTAGTATAGTGAAGTTTCTTAAATTAAAAAT
>JBJEFO010000258.1:0-11938 GCA_051874135.1 Lysinibacillus sp. | reverse complement strand
CAGCTCGGTTGTAAATGTGCACAAGGATTTTTATTTTATAAACCGATGTCGTTTGCCGAACTAGAAGAAAAGAATATACTATAATTTTCCGTCGATAAACTGTGATAACTGTGAATGTCACAGTTTATTATTTTATGCTATACTTGTTCAGATAATAAACAGTTAGGAGAGATCCATCGTATGAGCAAAGTATACGTTTTTGACCACCCACTAATTCAACATAAATTAACTTACATCCGTGATAAAAACACAGGTACAAAAGAGTTTCGTGAACTAGTTGATGAAGTTGCGACATTGATGGCGTTTGAAATTACACGTGATTTACCGCTTGAAGAAATTGACGTTGAAACACCAGTAACAACTGCTAAAACAAAAGTATTATCTGGTAAAAAGATTGCGATTGTACCAATTTTACGTGCAGGGATTGGCATGGTAGATGGGGTATTAAAACTAATTCCAGCGGCAAAAGTAGGACATATCGGTTTATACCGTGACCCAGAAACATTAAAGCCTGTAGAGTATTATGCAAAGCTACCTGCTGATGTAGAGGAACGCGATTTTATTATCGTAGATCCAATGTTAGCAACAGGTGGCTCAGCTGTTGAAGCGATTAACTCATTAAAGAAACGCGGGGCAAAAAACATTAAGTTTATGTGCTTAATTGCGGCTCCAGAAGGTGTAAAAGCTATTCAAGAGCAACATGATGATGTAGATATTTACATTGCCGCGTTAGATGAAAAGTTAAATGACCATGGTTATATTGTACCAGGGCTTGGTGACGCTGGTGACCGTCTATTTGGTACGAAATAATCTATCAAGTGAAATTAGAGGCTGTCCAATGTTTTCGGACAGCCCTATTTTGGTGGATAAGAAAGTATAAGTTTTTAAGGAAATCCACATAAAAAAGACATTATTTCGCGTTATTTGGCGCAAAATTTGTTTTTCTAATGAGTAGAGAGAGGGAGACATAACGTATGACAAAATTTAAAGTGATGACAATTTTCGGCACCCGTCCAGAAGCGATTAAAATGGCGCCGCTTGTACTTGAATTACAAAAGCATCATGAGCAAATCGAGTCTATTGTAACGGTTACAGCGCAGCACCGCCAAATGCTTGATCAAGTACTTGAAACATTCAACATTACACCGGATTATGATTTGAATATAATGAAAGATCGTCAAACATTAGTCGATGTAGCGACAAATGCATTACAAGGATTAGACCGCGTAATGAAAGAAGCAAAGCCAGATATCGTGTTAGTACATGGTGATACAGCGACAACATTCATCGGAAGCTTAGCTGCATTTTATAATCAAATTGCGATTGGACATGTTGAGGCAGGTCTTCGAACAGGGCAAAAATATTCTCCATACCCAGAGGAAATGAATCGTCAACTAACAGGTGTGATGGCAGATTTGCATTTTGCACCGACAGAAGTGTCAAAAGAAAATTTACTAAAAGAAAATAAACTTGCTGAAGCAATTTTTGTAACAGGAAATACAGCAATTGATGCATTAAAAACGACAGTAAGTAAAGAATATAGTCATCCGGTTTTAGAAAAAGTCGGAAATGATCGTATGATTTTATTAACAGCACATCGTCGTGAAAACTTAGGGGACCCAATGCGCAATATGTTCCGTGCGATTAACCGTTTACTTGCGGAGCATGAAGATGTACAAGTTGTTTATCCGGTACATATGAACCCTGCAGTGCGTGAAGTGGCAAATGAAGTTTTAGGTGATAACCCACGTATTCATTTAATTGAACCGCTAGAGGTATTTGATTTCCATAACTTTGCAGCACGTTCATTTATGATTTTAACGGACTCAGGTGGCGTACAGGAAGAAGCCCCATCGTTAGGTAAACCGGTGCTAGTGTTACGTGATACAACAGAGCGTCCAGAAGGGATTGCAGCGGGAACATTGAAGCTTGCTGGTACGGATGAAGAAACGATTTATGCATTGGCAAAAGAATTATTAACAGATGAAGATGCGTATAAAGAGATGGCACATGCTTCCAATCC
Organism: Lysinibacillus sp.; assembly: GCA_051874135.1. GTDB lineage: Bacteria > Bacillota > Bacilli > Bacillales_A > Planococcaceae > Lysinibacillus_B. The sequence continues at coordinate 9,915 of JBJEFO010000258.1, read as the reverse complement.
TTATGGTGACGGTTTTGCATCACAACGAATTGTTGAAGCATTGATTAATTTTTTGAATAAAAGTAAAGAATATAATTAAAAAAATTCAAAATACATTTTTGAAATGTGGAGTTAGCAAAAAGGAGTATTAAGTAGCTAAAAAATGTAAATGTGAAAAGGTGATACTAAGAAAATGTGGATTTTTATACACAAATTTGTCAACAATTTGACAAGGGTAGCTTAGTTGTGAAGTTTTTCACGTGAACTAATTGACATCAAAAACCCCCTATTGTATGCTTACAAAGGGTAAGAATGACGAGGGTTTCTTATAGTCAAAACAGCGTTGAAACACTTGTTATATCAAGTTTCTACTAGATTGGCAGTTGAAACTAAAATTGTCAATTTGCAACGTTTGTATGCGTCTGGAGGTAGTGTCCACAAAGGCGGGGTTGCTTTCTAGTAATAACAAAAGTTGTTGTGAGGGAGGACATGCTCGAACGGCAATGATTGTTTCTAGATGGAATACTGCTTGTAGTGTATTTACTACGATTTTATTTCACTTCATGGTCAGATGCGAATCCTTACTCGAAAAAATGGTTCAGGAGATTAATTGCCAATGCTAGATTTGCATCACATTTTCGCTATGCAGAAGAAAGCGTTATTTTTTTTGCTTGCTCTTTGTGCTTTAGGCTGGGGATTTACTGCATACCAAACAGTGTTCGCCGGAATAGCTATAGGTGCATTCTTTGGCACGTATAACTTTTGGATTTTGCTTCGACGGATGGAAAAGTTTGACCGTTCCATGAGTGAAGGGACGAAAGCACCATCAATAGGTACGGCTTTGCGGTTCGGATCAGGTGTTGCGGCAGTCGCAATTGCAATTTCGTTGCCACAATATTTTCACTTAATTAGCACGGTCATTGGGCTAATGATTCCGTACATATTCCTCGTATTGGAGCGGATTGTACATCATGTCAAAAACCATTAAAGTGCATTGGAAAGAGAGGTGAATGCAGAAATGAATCATATAAGTCCAGAGGCACATTTGGATCTTGGCTTTGTAACGCTTACATTCAACTTATCTACAGTAATGATGTTATTAGTTACGGCGGTAATCGTGTTTTTAATTGCTTTTATTTCGACACGACGCTTAGCGCTTAAGCCAACAGGTATGCAAAACTTCATGGAGTGGATTATGGACTTCGTGAAGAACATTATTACTGGAAACATGGATTGGAAAACAGGTAAGCCTTTCCACATTTTAGGGATTACACTTATTATGTTTGTTGCAGTTGCCAACTTACTAGGTCTTCCATTCTCTATCATTTATGATGATGTATTATGGTGGAAATCACCAACAGCTGATCCAACAGTAACAATGACATTAGCAGCAATGGTCATCGTATTAACACACTTTTACGGTATCAAAGCAAAAGGTACTGGCGGTTATGTAAAAGAAACATACTTCCAACCAATGTCTTTCATGTTCCCATTAAAGATTGTTGAGGAGTTTGCGAATACGTTAACTCTTGGTCTACGTCTTTACGGTAACATTTATGCCGGTGAGATTTTACTTGCGTTAATCGCAGGTTTAGCTACATCTGGTGCTGTAGGCTTCATTGGAGCGATTGTTCCGATGATGGCATGGCAAGGGTTCTCGATTTTCATCGGGTTTATCCAAGCTTTCATTTTCACTATGTTAACGATGGTTTACATGTCTCACAAAGTGAGTCACGACCATTAATTATAAATTCCATGCTCGCATGGTAATTTGAACCAAACAAAAAACAAACATTCCAAGGAGGAAATTTTAAAATGACAGGTTCATTAGGTTTATTAGCAGCAGCAATCGCAATCGGTTTAGGTGCACTTGGTGCAGGTATCGGTAACGGTCTTATCGTTTCAAAAACAGTAGAAGGTATCGCTCGCCAACCAGAAGCTCGTGGCGTTCTTCAAACTACAATGTTCATCGGGGTTGCATTAGTTGAGGCCCTTCCTATCATCGCGGTAGTAGTAGCATTCATCGTAATGAACCAATAATCTTCGTATTATTGGATGACAATGGCGAAGCACAACTTCGCCATTCATTTTGTATGGTTGATTAAATTACTTAATCATCCTTTATGAGTAACATCTAACATTGAAAGTAAAGTTTTATACATTATAGATTTTTGAATTTATATAAGCTCTTGAAGGGAGTGAAACAATCGTGGTATTAAAAAATCTTGTACTTGGTGCTGGAGCGACAGGCCTTAACACTGGTGATATTTTAGCAACAGTTATCATCTTTGGTGTGTTAATGCTTCTTCTTAAAAAGTTTGCTTGGGGTCCATTAATGGGCATTATGCAACAACGTGAAGAGTTAGTTTCAAGTGAAATCGATGCAGCTGAAAAGGCGCGCAAAGAAGCTCACCAATTATTAGAAGAACAAAAATCTCTTTTAAAAGAAGCTCGTACTGAAGCACAATCAATCGTTGAGGGTGCGAAGAAACAAGCTGATGCGACTCGTGAAGAAATCGTAACTACAGCTCGTAACGAAGCTATTCGTTTAAAAGAAGCTGCTGTACGTGATATCGAAGCAGAAAAAGAGAAAGCAATCGCTGCTGTACGTGAAGAAGTAGTTTCACTATCAGTTCTTGCTGCATCTAAAGTTCTTGGAAAAGAAATTTCTGAGGCTGATAATAGCGCATTAATTAAAGAAACGATTGCGAAGGCAGGCGAAGCGAAATGAGTCAATCGACTGTAGCTAAGCGTTATGCTGAAGCATTGTTCCAATTAGCGCAACAACAGAATGCTGTTGCTGAAATTAGTACAGATTTAAAAGAGCTTACAAAGGCTTTCGGAGAAGCTCCAGAGCTACTTGCATTGCTTCAAGCTCCTAAAATTTCTGGCGAAAAGAAAAAAGCAATACTTTCTGAAATCTTATCAAATGCTCATGCAGCAGTAGTAAATACACTTCTAGTATTAATTGACAGAAAACGTATTAACGAAGTAGCTGTAGTAGCAGAAGAATTCCAAGCTTTAGCAGCTGCTTCACAAGGCGCTGCAGAAGCAACAGTATTTTCAACTCGTGCTTTAACTGACGAAGAGCGTGCGGAAATTTCTGCAGCATTCGCAAAGTTAGTAGGAATGGAAAAACTAGAAATTACAAACGTAATCGAGCCATCATTACTTGGTGGAGTTCGTGTTCAAATCGGCAACTACATTTATGACAGCACAGTAGCAGCGAAGCTAGAAGGTCTAAAGCGTACGTTAGTTGGTTAAATTTTAAGAAATGTGAGAGGTGAACATACATGGGCATCAAAGCTGAAGAAATCAGCAGTCTGATTAAACAGCAGATTGAAAACTACCAATCTGAATTAAAAGTAAGCGAAGTAGGTACAGTTATCCGCGTTGGTGACGGTATTGCTCTTGCTCATGGCCTCGACAACGTCATGGCTGGAGAGCTTTTAGAGTTCTCTAACGGTGTTATGGGTATGGCGCAAAACTTAGAAGAAGGTAACGTAGGTATCGTTATTCTAGGGGACTACCTAGGCATTAAAGAAGGCGATGAAGTTCGTCGTACAGGTCGTATTATGGAAGTACCAGTTGGTGAAGCACTAATTGGTCGTGTTGTAAACCCACTTGGTCAACCAGTTGACGGATTAGGTCCAATCAACACAGATAAAACTCGTCCGATCGAAAGCCCAGCTTTCGGTGTAATGGCTCGTAAATCAGTACATGAACCATTACAAACAGGTATTAAAGCGATTGACGCGCTTGTACCAATCGGTCGTGGTCAACGTGAGTTAATCATCGGTGACCGTCAAGTAGGTAAAACATCTGTTGCAATCGATACAATCTTAAACCAAAACGGTGAAAACATGATTTGTATCTATGTTGCAATCGGACAAAAAGAATCAACTGTACGTGGTGTAGTTGAAACTTTACGTAAAAACGGTGCATTAGACTACACAATCGTTGTTACTGCATCTGCTTCTCAACCAGCTCCATTATTATACCTAGCTCCGTTTGCTGGTGTATCAATGGCGGAAGAGTTCATGTTACAAGGTAAACACGTATTAGTAGTATATGATGACTTATCAAAACAAGCATCTGCATACCGTGAGCTTTCATTATTATTACGTCGTCCTCCAGGTCGTGAAGCTTACCCTGGTGACGTATTCTACTTACACAGCCGTCTACTTGAGCGTGCTGCGAAGTTAAATGAAACTTACCAAAATGGTTCTATCACAGCGTTACCGTTCGTTGAAACACAAGCAGGGGATATCTCAGCTTACATTCCAACAAACGTTATCTCTATCACTGATGGACAAATCTTCTTACAATCTGACTTATTCAACTCTGGTGTACGTCCAGCAATCAACGCCGGTTTATCAGTATCACGTGTAGGTGGTTCTGCTCAAATCAAAGCAATGAAAAAGGTAGCTGGTACATTACGTCTTGACTTAGCGGCATTCCGTGAGTTAGAGTCATTCGCTCAATTCGGTTCTGACCTTGATAAAGCAACTTTAGCTAAGTTAGAGCGTGGTAAGCGTACTGTAGAGGTTCTTAAACAAGACCTTAACAAACCATTAAAAGTTGAAAAACAAGTTGTAATTCTTTACGCGTTAACTCGTGGATTCTTAGATGATATTCCAGTTGCTGATATTACTCGCTTCGAGGGTGAATTATTAAACTGGTTAGATTCAAACCACACTGGCGTTTTAGATCATATCCGTACAACGAAAGATCTTCCAGCTGATGCTGATCTTGCAGAAGCAATTAACGCATTCAAAAAGACTTTCGCAAAATCTGAATAAGATTACTCGGGCTTGATTAAAAAACAAAAGGTGGTGAAATACCAGTGGTAAACTTACGCGAAATTAAAGGTCGTATTAATTCTACAAAGAGCACGCAAAAAACGACAAAAGCGATGCAGATGGTTTCTTCTTCGAAATTACGTCGTGCAGAGCAAAACGCAAAAGCTTACGTTCCTTACATGGAGAAAATCCAGGACGTAGTAGGTGCAATCGCAGCAGGTACAAAAGACAGTGGGCATCCAATGTTAACTGCTCGTCCTGTTAAGAAAACAGCTTACTTAGTAATCGGTTCTGACCGTGGTTTAGCAGGTGCTTACAACTCAAGCATCCTTCGCCAACTACAACGTACGATTAACGAACGTCATAAATCTAAGGATGATTACGTAATTTTTGCAGTAGGTCGTGTTGTTCGTGATTACTTTGTAAAACGTGATCATAACGTAATTAGCAGTGTTGTTGCTCTACCTGACCAACCAACATTTGCTGATATTAAAGAAATCGCTCGTAATGCTGTTGGTATGTTCATTGATGGCGCATATGATGAACTTTATATGTACTATAACCACTTCGAAAGTGCTATTTCTCAAGTAGTAACTGAGAAAAAGGTTCTTCCATTAACAGATATCGCACCTGCTAGCACAAATGCTGCATATGAATTCGAGCCAAGTGGCGAAGCAATTCTAGAAGTATTACTTCCACAGTATGCAGAAAGCTTAATTTACGGTGCGTTATTAGACGGAAAAGCAAGTGAACATGCTTCTCGTATGACTGCAATGCGTAGTGCAACAGATAATGCTTCTGACTTAATTGCAGACTTATCTCTTCAATACAACCGTGCACGTCAAGCAGCAATTACACAAGAAATTACAGAAATCGTTGGTGGAGCTGCAGCCTTAGAATAGGCCGCAGTTTGCCAATGTCGTATAAGAATACGATAGGAGGGTACACAAAATGAACAAAGGATACGTTCTACAAGTAATGGGTCCGGTTGTCGACGTTAAGTTCGAAAACGGTCAATTACCAGCAATCTATAACGCTTTAACAGTTAAGATTGAACGTCCAAACGAAGAGCCAACAACTCTAACTTTAGAAGTGGCACTTCACTTAGGTGACGATGCTGTACGTACAATTGCGATGTCATCTACTGATGGCTTACAACGTGGAGCAGCGGTTACAAACACAGGGGCACCAATTTCAGTACCAGTTGGTGATACAACATTAGGTCGCGTATTTAACGTACTTGGTGAAGTAATCGACTTAGGTGAAGAAATTCCAGCTTCAGCTCGCCGTGATTCAATTCACCGCGAAGCACCAGCATTCGATCAATTATCAACTACAGTTGAAATCCTTGAAACAGGTATCAAAGTAGTAGACTTATTAGCACCATATATCAAAGGTGGTAAAATCGGTCTATTCGGTGGTGCCGGTGTAGGTAAAACTGTATTAATCCAAGAATTAATCAACAACATCGCTCAAGAGCACAGCGGTATCTCTGTATTCGCAGGTGTAGGTGAGCGTACTCGTGAAGGTAATGACTTATACCACGAGATGACAGATTCAGGCGTTATTAAGCAAACTGCCATGGTATTCGGTCAAATGAACGAGCCACCTGGTGCACGTATGCGTGTAGCGTTAACTGGTCTTACAATGGCGGAATACTTCCGTGATGAACAAGGTCAAGACGTACTTTTATTCATCGACAACATCTTCCGTTTCACACAAGCAGGTTCTGAGGTTTCTGCCCTATTAGGTCGTATGCCTTCTGCGGTAGGTTACCAACCAACACTTGCTACTGAAATGGGTAAATTACAAGAGCGTATCACATCGACTACAAAAGGTTCTGTAACTTCGATTCAAGCGATTTACGTACCAGCCGATGACTATACTGACCCAGCTCCAGCAACTACTTTCGCTCACTTAGATGCAACAACTAACTTAGAGCGTAAATTATCTGAAATGGGTATCTACCCAGCCGTTGACCCATTAGCATCAACTTCTCGTGCATTAGCACCAGACGTTGTTGGTGAAGAGCACTATGCAGTAGCTACTCAAGTTCAACGTACAATTCAACGTTACCGTGAGTTACAAGATATCATCGCCATCTTAGGTATGGATGAGTTATCTGACGAAGATAAACAAACAGTAGAACGCGCTCGTCGTATTCAATTCTTCTTATCTCAAAACTTCCACGTAGCAGAGCAATTTACTGGTCAAGCAGGTTCATACGTACCAGTTAAAGAAACTGTACGTTCATTCAAGGAAATCCTTGAAGGTAAATGGGATCACTTACCAGAAGATGCTTTCCGTTTAGTTGGTAGCATTGATGAGGTAGTAGAAAAAGCAAAAGGCATGGGCGTAGAGGTTTAATTCTAGCGGCGAGGAGGAAAACATATGAAGACAGTAACAGTCAATATTGTCACTCCCGACGGCCCAGTATACGATGCTGAAGTAACAATGGTTATTGCCAAAACAACTTCAGGTGAAATTGGTGTTCTTCCAGGCCATATTCCAATGGTAGCTCCACTTGCAGTTGGTGCAGTGAAGCTGAAAAAAGAAGGCGGCCAAACAGAGCTTGTAGCTGTTAGTGGTGGTTTTATTGAAGTTCGTCCAGACAATATTTCGATTTTAGCTCCATCAGCAGAAGTAGCTTCTTCAATCGATCTTGCTCGTGCACAAGAAGCTTTAAAACGTGCTGAGCAACGTCTTCAATCAAAACGAGATAACGTTGATTTCCAGCGTGCGGAATTAGCATTAAAACGCGCGATTAATCGTATCAATGTTCATGAGGGTAACATTTAATATTTTAAAGAGCGGGCAGCATTATGCCCGCTCTTTTTTACCTAATACAGAGCGAAAGATGATGGAGGTTTTAATATGGATTTTTATGCTCAAGCAGGTCAACAAGCATTATTTGGCATTATGGCATATATCTTTTTTATTGGTATTACTTTTTATGCGTTACAAGCTTTTCGCTTAGAACAATTATTTAAAAAAGGAAAAGTGTTTCAAATACAATTAATTTATATTTTATTTAGTATTGCAATTGGTTCAAGTGTAGCAGATTTTTTTATTAATTTTTCTAATTGGTCGCAGCAACTCCCGTATTTTTTCCGATAAGTGGAATGCATATTAGTAAATTATATGCATTGTAGGGGGAAATAAGTCGTTATTTATCGCTACAAAGTTTATAATTTCCCAGAAAATAAGTGTATTTTTTTTCCAAAACGGTATTTTGGCAAGACATTTTTAGATTGGTTGTAAATTCACGATATTTAAATGAAGTGCGTATTATAAAAATGTAGCTTAATTTAATTAAATGCAGTAAAATAGTGATTTGGGCGCTTGTGTTGAGAAGTCATACAAGTTAACATTAAAATTGTTTGTATAAATAGGACTATTAAACTTTTTAAATAAATTGTGTTTTACAGTTTCGTAACAATTGTATTCGGAGGGACGAATTGTGGATAAAATTATTGTAACGGGTGGCCGGACATTAAAAGGTAAAGTAAAAGTAGAAGGCGCCAAAAATGCCGTTTTACCAATCTTAGCAGCCTCACTGTTAGCTTCAAATAAAAAGAATGTTATTAAAGATGTACCGAACTTAGCAGATGTACACACGATTGCAGAAGTATTAAAAAGCTTAAATGCACAAGTAGAATATAATGCAGAACAAAATGAAATGATAATCGATTCATCAGGTACACTTTCAGGTGAAGCTCAGTTTGAGTTTGTGAGCAAAATGCGTGCTTCAATTTTAGTAATGGGTTCCTTACTTGGTCGTAACGGTTTTGCTCGTGTCGCACTACCGGGCGGATGTGCAATTGGATCAAGACCGATTGAGCTACACTTAAAAGGCTTTGAAGCGATGGGTGCTGAAATTTCGTTTGGTCATGGGTATGTTGAAGCTGTTGTAAAGGATCGTCTAAAAGGAGCGAAAGTTTACTTAGACTTCCCAAGCGTTGGTGCAACAGAAAATATTATGGCAGCGGCTGCACTTGCAGAAGGCACAACAATTATTGAAAATGCAGCAAAAGAGCCTGAAATTGTCGATTTAGCAAACTTTATTAATGCTATGGGTGGCCGCGTTATTGGCGCAGGTACAGACACAATTCGTATAGAAGGTGTAAAAGAGCTGACAGGGGTTACACATTATATCATTCCAGATCGTATCGAAGCAGGGACGTTTATGGTAGCTGCAGCAATTACGCGTGGGGACGTTTTAATTGAAAATGCAGTACCAGAGCATATGACTGCGCTAATCGCAAAGATGCGTGAAATGGGTGTAGAAATTGTCGAAGAAGGGGAAGGTCTGCGTGTGCGCGCAACGGACCGCTTAAAGGCAGTGGATATTAAAACGATGCCACATCCTGGTTTCCCAACAGATATGCAGTCTCAGTTAATGGCGTTAATGCTTACAGCTGAAGGCACAAGCATTATTACAGAAACAGTATTTGAAAACCGTTTTATGCATGTGGAAGAATTCCGTCGCATGAATGCGATTGCAAAAATTGAAGGTCGCTCAGTATTTATTGAGGGGAATAATGCGCTACAAGGTGCCGAAGTATCGGCTACTGATTTACGTGCGGCTGCATCATTAATTTTAGCAGGGTTAGTATCTGAAGGTGTAACACGTGTGACAAAGCTTCATCATTTAGATCGTGGCTATGTGAATTTCCACGAAAAGCTTGCTGCTCTTGGTGCAGACATTGAACGCGTAACAGATCAAAAAACTTCATTAGAAAAACAGGCTACTGCTTAACTACAACGTATGCCAAACTCAATAATTATATGAATAGAAACCGAGAGTAATTTATTTACTTTCGGTTTTTTTATTGCAATAAAAAGGCCCTTCACCAAAATATGCGCTCGATATTTAGTTAAATAAAAGATTTCATAGCCATTCGCGCCGGCCGCCAAACCGCATGAGCCAACTGTGTTGTCTCATACGGTTCGTTCTGCGGCAGGCTTATGCGCGAATGGAGTGATTATTGCGTTCTATCATGTAAAAGAAGTAGTAATTATTCTATTTCTTTTTTGAACATAGAGGACGCAACATGTTTGCATTTGCGCGGCAAACGTCGCATGAGCGTGGAGAATGAGACCGCGCGCATTTTGCGGGCTCATGCGGAACGTG
>JBJEFO010000257.1:2348-11943 GCA_051874135.1 Lysinibacillus sp. | reverse complement strand
GCTAATCGCTTTAAACGCATCGCCTTTTGCAATTACTTGCATTTCCATTAATGCCATTTCGACACTTGTTATTTTTGCGCCTAGTTGCATCATTTTTTGAACGCCTACTTCACAGTTTTCTGCTGTTCGAGATGATACACAGTCTGCTAACACTTCTACCTCATAGCCATTTGCTAATAAATGAGCAGCCGTTTGATACACACAAATATGTGTTTCAATTCCTGCTAGCAACACTTTTTTTCGACCAGTCGCTTCAAGTTTCTGTACAAATTCTTCGTTATCATATGCGCTAAATGTAATTTTTTCAATCGGAGTCCCGTCGATTTCATTCGCAATTGCTTCAACTGTTGGTCCTAACCCTTTAGGATATTGCTCAAGCCATAAAATCGGTAGTTCAAGAACATTTGCGCCTTTTACAACACGCACAATGTTATCAATGATAAATTCGCTCTTATCAACGATGTTTGCAAGCTTTCCTTGAATATCAACTAGTACTAATACTGTATCTTCTTTTGTTAACATACATATCACTCCTTTCCCTTTATTATAAATGGAATTTCTCCTCTTTTTCTATTTAATACTCGTTAAAATTTTAATTTTTATAGGCTAAAATGGACTTTTTTGTATTTCGTAGGATATTAGAGAATAATAGCAGGAACGAGCGAATAACGACAAAAACTCCACTCACACTTATATAGTGCATGTGGAGTTCTTATTGAATTGCTTCTAAAAGTAGCTCATTATCCTTTGAAGTCCTAATAGCGACCGTAATATATCCATTTCCGTACATGGTTTGAATTAAAAAAGGTATCCCACTCGTATTTTGAAATCTAAAATCTAAAGATCCATATGCAACAGTTGCATCTCTGCCTTCTGGTACGTAACCAATATTTAACGAATGATGGTGTCTTTCAATAATTTCAATCGGTAATTTGTCGACTGCATTGAATAGCGTAGAAGATGTTTGACAAATTCCCCCGCCAATACCCATGACAATTTCTCCATTTATAATTTCAGGGGCCGGTTGATATCCTCTTTCTTTCGTTCTAGGGCCAACCATTGTATTAAAAGAAAAAATATCTCCACTTCCAACAATGACATTATGCAATGTCTTTGCTGATAATTCGATATTTGTATTTCTTCCGACTTGAGTTGTTTTAAAATATGTCGTATAGGAAGCAAGAAGCACTTCATCTAAATCCGGTACTTCTTCAGGCTGATAACCGCTTTCTGTTATATAAAGTGGCAGTTCTACATCTCCGCCCGTTGAAGATGCCGCTAATATTCTTTCTACCAATTCACTTTCCTTTAAAATAATCATCGGATTCCCTTTAATAATTTCACCGTTTTCATCAATTTGATCAAGAACCATTCTTTTATCGTAACCGGTCGATGTAGTTGTTCCCCTTGCTAATTCTGTCGCCATGTCTTCAATTTCCTTTACGTATGCTCCAAAGTCCGTTGCATATCCTAGTTCTAGCGGTAAAAATGTTTTAACAACTTTTGATGTCATTGGATCAACAAGGTTTAAAACCGGCTGTGCGTTTATTTCCGGCTGTTCTACATCGATTACTGTGCTTTGTTCAGGTACATAGGAAGCCTCCTTTTGCAATTCCTCTATTTGTTGTTGGAGTTCAGTAATTTTCTTTTCTGAATCTCCTTCACACCCCATAAGACCTATTGCTATAAAGACAATGATAATAATCCATTTTTTCATTTTTTCTACCCTCTATCTTTTATGATTTTCTAAAATGGACAATTAATACATCCTATTCGAAGGTTTCTGTATGGGTGTGATATATTTTTTCGTAACGTTTTACACATAAAAAGAGCTACCTTTTACAGTAGCTCCCGAGAAATATTAATTTACTTTAAATGAACGAACTTCTTCTAATAAGTCTTCGGCAATTTTTTCAAGTGCTGCTGCAGTTGCTGAAATTTCTTCAATTGAGCATAATTGTGCTTCACTTGCAGCCGATACAGTTTCAATTTGTGCATGTGATTCGTTTGAAATACGTTCTACAACTTGCATATCCGTAACAACCTGTTCACTGTTATGGGCAATTTTTTGTGCACGCATTTGCACCGTTTCAAGCTGATCCGTAATTTCCTCGATAAATGATTTTACTTCTAAAAAGTTTGTTTCTGTTTGTGCAAACATTTCTAGCCCTTTATTGACTTCTATCAAGCTAGCTTTCATCGATTGTACAGATTTAGAAGATTCACGTTGAATCGATGTAATAATTTCTTTTACTTGAATAGATGAGTTATTTGTTTGCTCTGCTAGCTTGCGAACTTCATCTGCTACAACTGCAAAGCCTTTACCTGCTTCACCAGCACGTGCTGCTTCAATTGCTGCATTTAACGCTAGTAAGTTCGTCTGATCTGAAATCGATGTAATTACATTTACGATTTCGTTAATTTCATTTGCGTACGTATTTACTGTTCCAATATCAGTCGAAAGCTCATTAAATGTACCTTCAATTGTTGCCATTTGTTTTTGCGTGGAGAGAACAATATCATGACCAACATCAGCTGTTTTTTCAGCCTGCTGTGCTTTTAATGTTACTTGTGTTGTATTAGCTGAAATGTCTTGAATGTCATGTGATACATTTTTAAGTGATTCAAAGCTTTGTTTAATTTTCTCTGTTTGATTTTCTAGACCATCTTGAATATTACTCATCGCCTCTGTAATTCGTTCAGTTGACTTACTGCTTTCCATTAATGTTGCAGATAGTTCTTCCGAAGATGCTGAAATAACTGATGTTTTATCATGAATTTTCGAAATAATAGAAGAAAGCATATCCCCCATCTTTTGGAACGACTTACTTAATACGCCGACTTCATCACGCTTATCAATTGATAATTTTGGACGTAAATCACCAGAGCTCATTACAACCGCAGCATTTGTAATTTGTGTTAATGGCTTTGTAATAGAGCGAATAATTACGACTAAGAAAATTCCTAATATAATTAACGAGATTGCTACAACCCATATTGTTGAAGATAAAATTGGGCTAGTTGCATCTGTAATTTCACTGTTAAATAACGTACCGCCAATTTTCCAACCCGTTAATTCATTTGTATGTACAAACATTTGCTTCTCTGCGCCTTCAAAATCATAGTCAAACGAATTGTTATTTGTTGTAATCGTTTGTTCAGCCCATGATTCTTCAGATACATCTGTTCCCCCTTCAATTGTAGGGTGGGCAATCATCACTTTACTTGATGTCATTAAGAATGGATATCCTGTTTGGCCAACTTTAATTGTGCTAATTAATGCATATAATTCATCCATTCCTAAGTTTGCTGCAAATACGCCACTACCATCAGATAATGTTTTTGAAACCGTTACTACCCAATCACCTGTTGACGCAGATTGATGTGGGTCAGACACAATAACTTGTCCTGGATTCGCTTCTGCATTTTGATACCATGCACGTGTACGTGGATCAAAGTCCGGATTGTTCATTAAACCAAGGTCTGGAGATTGAATCATATCTCCATTTACCGTACCAATAAATGAAGAGACAATTCCTTCACTCGTTTCAAAATATTGTTCTAAATTTGCTAAAATGCCGGACCAATCTTCAGCTTGCCAATCCGCCTGTGTATAATTATTCGCAAAATAATCGACATCATTTACAATCGGACTAACATGTTTGTTAATGAATTCATCTACTGTCGATACACTTTGAAAGGCACTAGATTGGATTTGAGTTTCTATTTCGTTCTTCGCTGCATTATACGACACAAACGAAATTAATAATGCTGGAATTAATAACGCCATAAGAAATGCAAAACCTAACTTTGCATTAATCGATGTTTTTGCTTTTTCCCTTTTTACTTGGTCCATACGCATGTTAATTCAGGTAGCTTTACCTAAATTAAAGATTCACCTCTTTCTACTAAAAATAAACAAGCTATCTATCTTAAATCACGGACGTACTAAAGGTTACTTTCCTATGTAAGAATTTATTTACAATGGTATTATTAACCTTATAACTATTATAACGTAAAAAGCATATTTAACTATAAATCGTGGGTATAATTCATAAATATGTAAATTGTTGAATAGTAGTCTGAATTTCCTACCCCCCCTTATTAAAGTACTTTCTTTAAAATAACCTTAATCCAAATTCCTTATTTTTACAATCTATTATTTTCTACTTTTATTTGAAGCTATGTATAAATCATTGTATAGTGGACAAATAAGGAGGGCCTATTATGTTACGACTAAGTTGGTTAATAAGCATCGGAATCTCACTTTTCGGTGTACTATTAATAGAGCATTTTTTTACACTTACAGCAGATGGTACTGAAACACATGGAGGGAATTTAGGGGCAGTCGGACTTGCACTTATCGCACCGTTTATTTTATTGAGCTTGTTTATTACATTTCGCTACTTTACTGAACGTTCACGTAAAGCACATGATCGAATTTTGCGAGTGTTTATCTTAATTGGTGGGGGTGTACTTGCGGCTGCGCTTCTATATTACGCGCTAGATTATAAAGATGAGGTTTATAGAGCACTTGGAGGCACGACAAAAGACAATGGGTCGATTATTTATCAGTTCCCCGTTCTAAATGAATATACAAATAAAATATTTATTAACTTTTATACGTTTGCACTCATCCATACGATTAGTGCGATTTTAGGCGGTCTTTTTGGTGTTTTAAAACCGCAACAAGCGGAGGCGGAGGCAATCGTAAACATTGAAGGCGAGCATTAAGCTCGCCTTTTCTTTATGCTGACTTTATTATATTTGAGCTAACTTTAGCGAAAATAACGCTTACTAATACGATACTAGCGAGGAACATTAACAGCATACCTGTAAATACAAAGCTTCCTGTAATTGATAAAGACAAAGCGCCCAATCCAGATGACCCTACGACTACACCTAATGAGAAAAATGCATAAAAATAACCGTATGCTTTTCCGCGAATAGCTGGCGTCGTTGATTGCACAAGCAATGTATTAATGGCTGGGAATAAAAATGCAAAGCCTACTCCATATAATGCTAATGCACCGTAAAGTGTTGTCGATGTTGTTAATTGACTAATTAAAATTTGACTACACCCCATGCAAGTAAGACCGATGATTAAGCTATAGACAGGCTGTAATTTATCAAATAACCGATTAGTAGGCAAAATGAAAATGAGTACGGCTACAATACCAAACATACTCATTAATGTGCCGCTTAAACGTGAGCTATAGCCTAAACTCTCCACATGAAGAGGAAGTAAATAAGCTAGCGCCCCTTGGGAAAACATTAAAAAAAACGCACCACTATATGCTTGTACAATGCCTTTATTAAAATGAAACTTTTCTTTTGAATTCTCGCTTTTTTTCGCCGTAGTAGCAGCTGTCATTTTTAAAAAGACAACTGTTAGTATGACTAAAATAATGCCGGCAATCGCGACAGTCGTAAATACGAACGGCACTGACACACGGCTTGCCATAATGCCACTATATGCTGGACCAATAATTGCTGCAATGCCGACGAAAGATCCCGTTACCGCGCTTTGACTGCCTTGTTTTTCATCTTTAGTCGTATTAGCTAGCAACGTAAATGCAGCTGGTACAATTAAGCCACCTAAAAAGCCATGAATAAACCGAACAAGTATTAGCGTTGTTGCATTATCTACAATATTATATAGGGATAACGAGAAACTTGTCGCAATAAGACCGACTACCAATAGACGAAATGCACCATATCGATCCGTAAATATCCCGGATAAAATATTGCCGAATGTATTCGTTAATGAATAAATCCCAACGACAAACCCTGCAACGGTTGCACTTGCTCCTACTGACGTTGCGAACGTACTCATAACAGGTAGCTGTGTAAATAAATCAATAAATGTAAAAAACACAATCAAATAAACAATCCAAGATTTTCGAAACGGTTTAACAGTAAAAGAAGACTTTCGCTTTTTTAAATAAAAATCAAATGCAAAATTACCGAATGGAATAAACGCAACGATTAGTGCGAGCATTGATAATGCAGTATTCCACTGGATGCGTAGCTGCGTATAAATGATAGACAAGAAATACGCTACAAAAATTCCGCCGTGCACAGAACCAACAATCGTTACCGCCAGCGGATAATCTGCCATATATTTAAGCGGCATCGCAATAAAAAGCAAAATGATTAGCGAAAGTCCATCTATAATTCCCGTAAACCGTAATATAGAAATCGGATGAAGCGACATTATTACGCCCCCCTCATTAAAATAAAACTGAACTATTCCTTATTCTATATGAAGTAAATTAAATAAGTCTATAAACAAAAAGAAAAGCAACAATATTGTCGCTTTTCCAGAGATTATTTACATTTCAGTAATTTAATCGTTTTGTCTATATGTAGACTTTCACAAATTGTTGAAATGACTGCTACACCGTCAGCGCCAGCGATTAATGGCAGATGCGCATTTTCTTCTGTAATGCCACCAATCGCTACAATCGGTAAATTAGGATAAGCATGTGCCACTTGTTGTAAAAATTTCGTGCCAGCTGGCGTTTTTGCATCAGCTTTTGATTTTGTAGGGAAAATCGGACCAATGCCTACATAATCGACACCACATGCAACAGCCTCTTCTATCTCTGCCATCGTATGAACAGAAACACCGAGTATCATGTGACCTATTTTTTTCTTTACTTGTGCTACAGCCCCGTCATCTTGACCGATATGTACGCCGTCTGCACGCAACTTTATTGCTAGGTCTACATCATCATTTACGATAAACGGCACGTGATATTTTTTACAAAGTGCTTGGCAATCGCGTGCAAATTGTTCATATGCTGCACCGGTCAATGCATCACTGCCCTTTTCCCGAAATTGAAACATCGTCACGCCAACTTGTAGTGCTTCTTCAAGTACGGATAAAGGCTCGCGAGCTGTAACATTTTGTGTGCCCATAATAAAATATACTGCTAGTTGCTTACGATTCAACTACTGTCACCTCGACCTTATCCTTAAACTGCTTATAGGCAAAGTGGTTTGTTGGGCCGTGACCTTTGCCGATATTTAACGGATGACTAATCGCTAATTGTACAAATTTTTTCGCTTCCACTATCGCTTCTTTCATTTCTAGTCCTTTCGCTAAAAATGCCGTTAATGCTGCAGAAAATGTACATCCTGTGCCATGTGTTTGAGTCGTTTGAATACGTTCACTTTCCATCATGAACGTTGTACCATCCGCAAAATAAATCGTATCAACGGCCTTGTCACCACTTAAATGACCGCCCTTCATAACGACACACTTTACGCCTGATTGTAGCAACACTTTTGCTGCCTTTTCCACATCTGCTTCAGATGAAATCGGTACGCCACTTAACACAGCAGCTTCTGGTACATTCGGTGTAATAACAGTTGCAATTGGCAGTAAATGCTTCTTTAAAGAATTAATTGCATTTTGCTGTAATAGCGTTGCACCACCTTTTGCAATCATGACAGGATCGATGACTAGTTGCACATCTTTCTCCGCTAATAGTTGGGATACAGCTTGAATAATTTCTGACGAGAACAACATGCCCGTTTTAATCGCCTTCACTGGCATATCCCGAAATACCGTAATCATTTGTTGCACGACAAAATCTGCTGGTACCGAATGAATACTATCTACACCTAGCGTATTTTGAGCAGTCAATGCCGTTATCGCTGTCGTACCAAATACCCCTAATTCCTGAAACGTTTTTAAGTCCGCTTGAATGCCAGCACCACCACCAGAATCTGATCCTGCAATCGTCATTACAATGTTCATCTCTATTCCCCCTTTGAAAGCTGTTGTAGTGCATTCAACAACTCATATTGAAAATGTCCAATTTGCTGATGCTGACTCGCAATTGTCGCAACTTGTTTATAATCTTTTGCCGTGTTACTTAAAACGTTCATCGGCTCCTCAGCTGTTGTTAAAGCCGCTGCACAAATTGCGCTTAATAAGCAACCTGTCGCCGTTACTTCCGTAATGCGCTTATCGCCACCAGCTACTTCCATCACTTCTCGTCCGTTTGTTATGACATCTGTACTACCTGTTACAAAAACAATTGTGTTGTAAGCATTCGCTATTAATTTCGCGACTTCGATAACATCTATTTCTCCATCGCCGCTATCAACTCCTCTTGATTTCCAGTGAACACCAGCATTCGCAGCTAGCTCACCGACATTACAGCGAATACACTGAACGTCTACTTGCTGTAATATTTCCTCTACAACTTGCTGACGATATGAAGATGCCCCAACCCCTACTGGATCTAAAATAACAGGAATCCCCTTTTCATTAGCCGCCTTTCCCGCCACGAGCATTGCCTTTGCTGTCGCTTCATGAACAGTACCGATATTAATGAGCAAGGCACTCGCAATATCAATCAATTCCCGCGCTTCTGCTACTTCATCAGACATAAGCGGTGAAGCACCAATCGCAAGCAATCCATTCGCCGTGAAATTTGCTGCTACGGTATTTGTAATACAATACACTAGAGGACTTTGTTTACGAATTTTAAATAAGCTCATATTTCATTACCTCACTTTCCCATGTTTGCATCATCCACGGCATTTCCCAAAACTGCCATTCATAATAGCAACTGCGAATAAAATGCGATTTTAATATATTCAACTTTTGTGGGTTTTCCATAGCATACCGGTCCATCATCGCCTTTTGCTCTTCAATGCTTTGTTTAAACGATGCATCGCTATACATCGCAAGCCAATCCTCATACACTTTGACGCCTGGCTTTTTATCACGATAATATTCACCAATTTCTTGATACAGCCAAGGACATGGAAACATAGCGGCAAAGCTCTCATCAACATCTCCGTGCTGAATGGCTTGATACATATGACTTACATAATTATAGGCAGCTGGGGCGGGTTCAAAATTTTGTACTTGCTCCTCCGTAATCGACAATTCTTTAAAAACTGTCGTATGTAAGGCTAATTCTGAACGCTGTACAAACTGTGCCTTTTCCAAAAAGCAATCCATTTCTTTATCTGATTTTGCTTTCGCTGCAGTTAACGCTAAAACTTTTGAGTAATGCTTTAAATAATAGGCATCCTGCAACATGTAATAGGCAAATTTTTCGATCGGTAATGTTCCGTTTACTAGCTCTTTAACGAATGGATGATGAAAGCTTGCTTCAAAATAAACGTTTGCTTGTTCTCTAATTTCTTTACAAAATGACATATGTCTACTCCCTTTTAAGCAAATTTTGATTTTACTAGTTTTGGCGTTGATGATAGCAATAGCACCATGCAAATGATGACAACAATTGTCGTTGGAATCATCGGTGTTGCATTGTAGATGATCGAATACAACCACACATTTTGTCCATTAGCGTACATGTAGAAAAAGATAACGCCGGAAATAACATGGACTACATATTTGCAAAAACTTGCTATTAAAATGCCTGTCGTTAAAGAAATAACAAGGACACCTTTATTGCAATCTCGTAATGCGGCATGAATTGGTTTGTTGAAGATAGCAATAAAACCAATGACCGCATTCGCAAGACAATGATCCAAGAAAACTTGCGCCCAGTGATACACAGTTGCCCCTGTTGCTATATCGACAAAGCCAATTAGCATTCCGGTC
>JBJEFO010000257.1:0-2248 GCA_051874135.1 Lysinibacillus sp. | reverse complement strand
AAAAAAAGCAACATCAGGACAGAGCCTGACATCGCTTTAGAAGTCGGTTTCTATCCACATTCCCTACGCAAGTACTAACTTACAGGTTCAAAGAGTCAGTGCAGCATGTGTGCACAATCTCAGCCGACTCGCTCGGCCCCTCCTGTGGTTGTATGTAGCTTTTATACCCTAATCTTAGCAAAACATTTCCAAATTGCAACACTATTTTAGTTTCATCTATATTTTTGCCATTTTCGTTGTTTTCTTTTTAGCATCATCCCGTTATAAATAAAATTTCCAACGAGGTAGAAAGATAGCCCAACGCCAAATAATATAACAATTAACGCAATCCATTCAAAAAATGTATAGTCATGAATAAGGTCCCACGTAAAGCCTCGATTAAGCTCTTTAATAACTAAATTCATCCCGTAAATCCCTGATAGTACTGTAAATATCGTTAAAATAAACAATAGCTTATTACGTCGTTCACTCGCATGATCATCTATAATTCGGTATAGCTCATTTAACGTTTCTTTAATTTCCGTGTACTGCGGGGCTATTCTAAATTGTTTTCTGAGCATCGTTGAAATTTCTCGCCCTTCGGAATGCACAGCAACTCCGTCAAAATAATAGTGTGAAGAGAAGTTTATAATTTCTTTAATAAGCTCATCTACGATAAACTTTTCCCGCTCCCATTCGATTTCGCTATGTTCATAAGAAAGCTTCAATAAAATTATTTTATAAAAATAATGAATAATAACGTTATAGTAAGCTGTACTAAAAAAACTTTCGATTGATTTTAATTTATGGGCTATTGTCGCGTTTGTAATATGCACATATGCTTGATTCGTAATGACCGTATAAGCATTTGGTGCCCATCGATTATGCACATGCTGTTCGATATATTGTTGTATATAACGATTATTCGTTGTAGACATAAAAGGTTGACCACCTTTGTCATAGCCATCAATTTGACCTAAACGAAATAAATTTTCATCATCAATTTCCCCATGTTCTGTCATTAACAATGCGGTTGTATACATGCGTTTATCTTCAAAAAATGGTACGTCCCTGCCATATTGTAAAGCACCGTCATGCTCTACTAAGTACTTGCCGAAAAAGGGGATTAATTCACTCTTCAACAGTTCAAAAAACGTTTCATATATTTTTTCTTGCATCTTAAACTTTACGACCTTTTCTTCCCCAAGCTGAGGCTCTAACATTCGAAAATAATGTGCGAAATTAATGACCTCACTTATTTCCATCGCTTCTGATAGCTCTACACGTACAGCAATCATGCCAATATTCGCCGGACAAAACCAAACATCCAAGCTGTTTAAATTTAATTGTGTCGAACAATTCGGTGTTTGCAGTACCCCTTGTAAATCAAACATTTTGGAAAATCGAAATAATCCTTCTTTACTATGACGTTTAGGAAATAATTTTTCCTCGATAAAAGGATAAAAAAACTGTGCTAGCTCTTGATGGGAAATACTCAGCCCAGCTGGATAAAATAAATTTTGTTGTGCTTCATCTTCTATATTAAAAAATGTGAAATGTCTATTTTCTAATTTCTCCATTAATTCTTCCCGTCTTAGCTGCTTAAAATTAAATGGGAAGATAAATGTAAAATACGCTTTTTCAATTTGTAATGTTGGCAATGACATGCGTTCGCCTCCTTGCAAGGAGTATTCCACATCGCACATGCCTATAATCAAAAACACCTCCAACTAGGCGTTTGAATTTTTCACAAACGTTAATTGGAGGTGTTTTATTTATTAACTAGATATGAGCAAAATTCAACCCTGAAAAATCAATAATACAAAGTCGAAAAAAAGATTGCGAACTTTTGATTGTCATCTTCGTTCGCGCTAGCCGCCAAACCGCATGAGCCAACTGTGTTGTCTCATACGGTTCGTTCTGCGCCCATCGCAAATGCGCGAACGACTAAAGGTGAATTGCCTTCTAAATATTTAGGAAAAACCCATTTTAGAATATTGAGTAGGTTTCACTTTTGCCGTAGCGCGACACAGCCACAGAAGCCAAGGTTTCCTTTGCGACGAAAGCGAAGCGTCAGGAGCAGGAGTAGGAAATAGCGTGTTTTTCCAACGCTAGTTCCTGCTTCGGCTGTGGCAAAGCGCGAAGGCTAACATTCAAATATAAAAATAACTGTTTTAACATTTACTCATTATCAGTTGTTCATTTATTTATTATCGTACTTCCGCGCCTGCTTGTTCTAGTGCTTTTAGTACTTTGCTATGTGCAGCGA
>JBJEFO010000256.1:0-2742 GCA_051874135.1 Lysinibacillus sp. | reverse complement strand
CTTAAATACCAAAGTGGGCCATCTAAGTAAACAATCTTGCCGTTTTTGTAAGCGTCAGTTTGCTTGATGATATCATTTTCCATGTCAGCTTCGATGTTTGATTCCCCACCTGTAGCCGCTGTACGGTCAATGACGAATAATACTTGCGGATTAAATTCCAAAATTGCCTCAAAGCCGAAGTTAGAGCCGTGAGAAGATGCTTCGATATCTTCTGTTACAGGCTTGAAGCCATAGATGTCATAAATATAACCAAAACGAGAGTTCGTTGAGAAGCCTGATAATTTTCCTTCGTTATACATTGTTACCAATACATTTTCGTAGCTGCCAGCCAAAGCTTTGATTTCTTCAAGTTTAGCATCATATTTTGCTTTTTCTTCTTCAGCTTCAGCTTCTTTACCGAAGATTTGAGCCGCTAAATCAACTGATGCCATGAATGTGTTCCAATAATCGTCTTGAGAAGTACCAACGAATACTACATTTGGTGTAATTTCTTTTAATTGCTCATAGAATGGAGCTTGACGTCCAGAGATGAAGATTGCATCCGGTTCAAGTGCTGCAATATCTTCTAATAAAGGTTCTTTTAAACTACCTACACTTGCATATTCATCGCTTTCGTATTTAGAAAGGTGAGATGGCAAGCTTGAATCCTTCGCTAAGCCAACAACTCCTTCTACACCAAGTTTATCAAGCGTATCAAGGAAACCATAATCAAAAACAACAATTTTTTCAGGCATTTTTTCGAAAGTAACATCTTCGTATGTAATTGTGCCTGCTTCTTCACTTTCAGATGATGCCACTGTCGATGAAACTGTCAACGGATACGCAGAACCCTCTGTTTCTGCTGCTGTTTCTGTTTCTGCTTCTTTTGCTGGTTCATTTGATGTATTATCAGAACCACATGCCGCTAGTACAAGTACTAACGCAAGAATAACTGTCAATAATTTCCAATTCTTCATTTGTCTTTCTCCCCTTTGTTTAAAGTGAATTAAAATATACACAAATGCGACAACCGTTTTGTTCTTGAACAGGAATATCCATATCATAAATGTCACGGAGTGCATCTGAATTAATGATGTCATGCGTCGGCCCATTCTTAACGACCTTACCGTCTTTTAAAGCAACGATTTGATCAGAATATACCGAAGCGAAGTTGATATCGTGCAATACGATGACAACTGTCTTGCCTAGCTCATCAACAAGCTTTCGCAAAATTTTCATAATCTGAACAGAATGCTTCATATCTAAATTGTTTAATGGTTCATCCAAAAGTACAAAATCTGTATCTTGTGCAATGACCATGGCGATGAAAGCGCGCTGTTTTTGTCCTCCTGATAATTCGTCCAAAAACTTATCCTGCATTTCTGTTAGATTCATATATTCAATGGCTTGGTCGACAAATTGTTCATCTTCCTTTGTCAAGCGCCCTTTCGAATACGGATAGCGCCCGAAGGAAACGAGTTCACGTATTGTCAAACGTACATTAATGTAGTTAGACTGCTTCAAGATGGAAACTCGCTTGGCAAACTCATCAGACTTCCATTTTTTTATATTATTTTTATCTAGCAATACTTCTCCTGTATCTGCATTCAATAAACGACTGACCATGGAGAGAAGTGTGGATTTACCGGCACCGTTCGGACCGATAAAAGATGTAATCGTACCTGGTTGAATCGTGACGGATACATCTTCCACGACAGTTGCTTTACCAAATCTCTTCGTGAGTCCTTTGATTTCAATCATCTTGCCGCCCTACTTTCTTTTAATAGTAAATAAATAAAGTAAATACCACCGACAAAGTTGATAATGACACTTAACGTCGTACGCAATTCAAAAACGTGCTCAACAAGGAACTGACCACCGACTAACGCGATGACACTAATCAAACCGGCTCCTAAAATCAACGTGGAATGCTTATACGTCACTAAATATTGATACGAAAGATTCGCTACAATCAACCCTAAAAATGTGATTGGACCGACAAGTGCTGTCGATGTTGCGATTAATACAGCTGATAAAATCAAAATGTTCATTACGAGACGGTCATAGTTGATTCCTAAATTAATGGCATTTTCACGGCCTAGCGACATCACATCCAATTGTCTCATAATGCGGAATCCGTATAAAAACGCCAGCAATAAAATCCCCATGGAAATGTACAGCAAATCAGCTTTCACACTAGTAAAACTAGCAAATAGCCTTGTTTGCAAACTTAAGTATTCCACTGGATCAATCAGTACTTGTAAGAACGTGACAAAACTGCCAAGCAATGTTCCTAAAATCATCCCGATTAACAACAATAAGTAAATCGGATACTTGTCTGCTCTAAATAAGAAGCGATAAAGAAGTAGGGCAAACAATACCATAGCGGCAATCGACAAACCGAAGTTCAAATACTTATTTAGCACCCAAATCGATAACGAACCGGCAAAGAAATAAATGAAAGTTTGCACGACTTCATACATCGAATCAAGCCCCATTACAGAAGGCGTCAAAATACGGTTTCTTGTGATCGTCTGGAACACGACAGTCGAATAGGCAATCGCAAAACCCGTGACAACCATTGCGCCGACGCGAATCATACGTCTCGGAAACGCATAATCAAAGCCGCCTTTTATATCATAAAATCCATATAATAAAATACAGATTATAGCTAAAACCGCCAAAATAAGAATTTTAGTACTATTTCGCATATGCTCTCCCCCTAAACAACATAATTAAGAAGATCGCACTGCCGATTACTGC
>JBJEFO010000255.1:0-12101 GCA_051874135.1 Lysinibacillus sp. | reverse complement strand
GATTAATTTATTTTCTAATGCTTCTGTCGTATGTACATTGAAGAAATCCAAGTAAGCTTGCACTATCTCTGGATTAATATCGTTTCCCATAATTAATTGACAATTTGCTAACTCATCTTTTAGCTCATCTACTTTTATCTGACAGTCGCTAACACTAGTCCAATGAATGATTGACGGTCTATATTTAGCTATCAGTGTGCTTCCTCCTCTTTATACAATTCAGTGAGTAATATTGATATCAGCGTGATGGCTACTATTAATACATAGCCTACAAATGAAAAATTTTTATCTAAAGTTGATCGTTCATCTACCCCATAATGGAAAAAGTATGTATAACTAGGTTTAATCCGACACCTTCTTGATGTTATATCGCATAAGCGTTATTGTAGTTTTTAATATATCGCATATCCGATATACCGTCAATATTTATTTGCTAAAAAGTTTTAAACCTATATAATAAATCTATAAACAACCGCAAGAATGGAGTCATACCATGCGAAAAATAAAAATTAAACTCAATGTAATTTTAAAAACACGCAATATGAAGCAATCACAACTCGCTGAATTAGCTGAAATAAGGCCTAATGCAATTAGTAACTTGTGCCGTGGTTACGTTGATCGTTTATCTATTGAACACCTCGAAAAAATCTGTCATGCATTACAATTAAGCAGTATTAGTGAATTAATTGAATTAGAAACTGATGAATAGCATATATATTTTCATAAATCTTACATCTTTGCTCTCATCTTTATTTTCATTCTATTCATCATTTTTCAAATTGATTTATATAGCGATTTAATAATCGATAAATGAGGATTAGCCATTACGCTAGTCCTTTTTATATTACGCCAAAAAACACCCTCTACTATCTAAATTAGATAATCGGGAGTGTACTATTAACAGCAAAGAATAAAAAATTGTTATTCTCCAACAAATAATATAACGTTATCTTCTATTTGAAGGTTGCAGTCTTTCAGTATATAACTAATTCCTTTTATAGCTTCATTCACAATAACGGAAGTACAAGTTGTATAAACAATATCTCTTTGACCAAAACCATCTCTTCTTGTGTCAATTGTTACGTTTAGGATCTCTTTATCAAAATCATAATCATAAAGTATAGGAGCGCCTTCTTCTGTATATTTAACTACTCTAATATGATCTTCCACTCCTTGTTGTACATTAAGAAGGAATTCGTCAAATCGCTCCTTATTTTCCAACTTATCGTGTGTATCTACTATATCTTCTGGCGTTTTAATGTATGGCGGGATATTATCTGGATACATATAAATATCCTTTGTCTGTTGTTCACTATTACAACCAACAATTAAAAGTACAAGAAATAAAACAAAAAAGCCATTTATCGTTTTTAAGGTAATCACCTCTATAAAAAAACTAGATAAGTCTTACAAATCCCAATCGTTATACGTGTATTTTTCGTCATCATCTATCGGTTTGTAGTCCTGACAAAAATCTAGAAGTTTCCGACTTCTTGATCGATAAGTTTGTTTAGCGAAAAAATTAACGACATCCTCTTTATTTTGAGGAGATATGTCTTTTAGGCAAAAAATCTCATTTTCTAAATTACCATACGGATTGAAATTACCGTGTATGCACGATTGGCAACAAGCGATACGAACATGATTTGGTAATACTTGTTGAAAATATCTCACTGCATATTCTGCTGAAGCGTGTAATTTAGAATGAATTTGTTGATTATTGAATTGCACTTCGAAATGTACATTTTGTATTTCATCTTCATCCAATGTTTCATAAAACATTTTTGTTGGTTGTATCGTGGTTTTTCCATCGATTATATAATGGACCTTTAAAATATCTATCTCCAAGGAAATCCCCCCAATTCAATCGGTCGTACTAAAAACGGTTCAATATACTGTAACATAATAACCTCTCTCTATTTCTCTTATTATTTTGAAAGGAAATATTCCATGTAAATATCATTTTCTTTAAAGCCCATTTTTTTATATAGAGGCTTACCTATTTCCGAAGAAATGAGAAATATATGATGAACTTTTCTTCTCTTCGCCTCTGCTAATAATTGATGTAATACTTGCTTACCGATGCCCTTATTTCTACTTTCTGAATGTGTATACATATTTGAAATGTAACCTCTAATACCTGTTGGGTTGAAATAACTTGGCGGAAAAGAGATAAATTGAATAGCCCCTGTTGCAATAACGTTATGATCTTGCTCTACTAGCCATTGTACATATTGATTTGATAATATCTGGTTTTCAAAAAAACGTTTTAATTCTTCTTCAATGTTAGAAGAAACGATTTGTCCTTCTTCTACTAATAACTGCTTGCGTAAATCGATTAACAATTGTATATCCTCTAATGATGCCAACCGAAAATGCATCTTACTCACCACCCAAGTATAGATAAAAATCTTTTCAAACCGTCATTTGATTATATTGTAAATTTTATAAATTATTTTAACATTAATCCCCTATCTGTTAGATTGAAAAGTACTAGTATAGGCAATTTAACGAAAAAAGTCCTTCACTATAATACTATGATGCTGAAAAAGATACTTATATTTGGGCATTGAATCAGTTTTTAATTTCTGTTAGAAAATATAAGATTAAAATCATATTCTATATCGTATAAAAACGTAACGATTAAGGATTTAATCATTAAATAATAATAGATCTTGATAAAAGTTTAGAAAGACACAAAAACCTAAGAAACGCTGTGAAAACAACATTTCTTAGGTTTTTTAAATATTATTTATACAGTTTTTTATGTAAAGATATATAAACATAATTTGCTTCGGTAATATGGATATCCTATGGCTCCCGGTCGAACATGCCATGTTTTCACTCCGATATTTCCGCTCCCTCTAATTCCCAATTATTTAGGTTCGATAATCAGTTTTGACAGAATAGGTGAGTATATATTGAAGTGTTCCATCGCTCTGCCGGGGAAATATGTTTCCAGATTTTCAAGGGTGTCATACTTTGTGTTCATAAATATACCTTCCCATCCGATTGTCGTATCATAGGTCTCATAATAGCCGGTATAAGCAGAATCATCCATACTTTCGCCAGTAGCAAACCAATTTGTTGCTTCAAAATAGATATATGGTATATCTACATCTGAAAAAGGTGCGTGATCGCTAGTAGGCATGGTGGCAGGGGAAGCGGCCTTCATATTCATAGGTGCCGGGTTATCATATGTCCATGGGTTTGTAAAGACCCCCAACGGATCAAGCTCTGGTCCGGTTCCATTGACTTCGAAGTAACCATCCAGTTCCTCTGTCCCATAGGTGGAAAAACCAAGCTCATCTGCATATTTCATGGCTAGTTCATACCCTTCAGTCTGTGTTACCTCTTGTGCCGCATCGTCCTGCTTGCCGCCATAGATGCAGGCGTAATCGC
The DNA here is from genome assembly GCA_051874135.1 of Lysinibacillus sp. GTDB lineage: Bacteria > Bacillota > Bacilli > Bacillales_A > Planococcaceae > Lysinibacillus_B. The sequence continues at coordinate 8,699 of JBJEFO010000255.1, read as the reverse complement.
CAAAAGCAATGGAATCAATGTTCACCATAAACATTGTGTTTGCTTTTTCCTTCTCAGACATGCTTTCTACATACGCCTCTGAGCCCAGGTCCCTAGATTCTTCTTCATCAAAGAACACATATTTTACGGTATAGGCAGGGATTTCTCCAACAAGACCAACTGCCTCGGCAAGAAGCAATGCGACGCCGGAACCGTTGTCCCCAGCTCCATCGCCGTCATAATGAGCACCTACGATAATTTGTTTGTCAGCTTGCTGCCCGGGCACTGTGAGAATGATATTCTTGCCGGAAGACAGACCGGAGCCCTTTATCTTTTGCAGCACAATCTGTTCATCTGAATAGCCGGCGGACTTCAATTCGTCAATCATCCAATCCCGCAACTTTCCTTTTGCATTTAGCCCGTTGAAATCGGAAGCAATAATCTCAAGATATTTCGCGGCCTGCCCGGCATAGTTGTGCTCAAGCTGCAATACCTCATCCTTGTTACTCAGCGTAATCTTCTCCGCCGTCTCTTGTTTGCCGCAGCCTGAAAGTACACCAATGGCCAATGCGGGACATAAAATCACTGTGAATATTCTTCTCCCCATGAAAGTAATCCTCTTCTTCATTTCCTTACTCCTTTCTGTTTGAAGTTATATTTCACTATAAAAATCGCCTTCATATTCGATTTTACTTTTAATTTTATTTGAAGCTGAGAGCAAGTGAGATGTACAATTACTCACATCGCACAATCTCACTTCGTCTCAGTGCAGTTTTATGTATGTATTAATAATTTAACGAAGCTTATTTAGTTCGCTTTTTTTAATCTATATAGTTTGAAATAAATATAACTGTTTAAATTGACAGTATTCTTTATTTCGTCCATATAAACAAAAAAAGCTGCTCATTAGGGGGCAGCTAAAGTTAAACCGTAAAACTCTATTAATATATCTTCTAACTCTTCGACTGAACTTACCCCAAAGAAATCCATATACGCTTCCAACAATGTAGCATGAATGTCGTTTAACATAGGGTAAATGAACCTTTTGATGCTTTTAATTTTACTTGGTAATTCATAAACTGCTCTCTACCATTTAAATCTTCATCAAAAATATCATTCTTGTGATTAAATCCGAATTTTTCCATCATGATTCCCCATTTGTATTAAATTTTTATTTATATAAAGCTAAAATTAGCGTTATATCAGATTGGAAAGTATTAATACATTGTTAATTATCTCTTAAAAACATTAAAAAAATAAATAATATTACAAACAAATAGTGAAATAATCTTATAAACGTTTTAATTTTTAATGACAAAATTATTGTTAAATTTTCTGTTTGCTATAGTTTGCTATAACATCACCAAATAAAAACACTCCTTATTATCTAAATTCAAAGATAATAAGAAGTGTACTATTAACAACAAATAAACTGTAATCTACTCAACATCTAACTCATATTTGGATCTTCAACCAATTTAATCAAACATTTCTCGTAAGCATGTAAACGAATATTTCCGCGCTTCGTTATCAAAAATAGATGAACTAAACATAATTTCATCGACGTTTGTTTCTTCTATAAAATCTTTTAATTGGCGCCAAACCGTTTCTTTACTACCTATATACGTGTATTGGCGTTGTTGCATGAGTGCGTCACGTTCATACGGCGACCAAATATCATCCATATTTTCAACTGGTGGCTTTAGTAGCTGGTTGTCACGACGAATGATTGATAAGAAGAACTGATAAAATGTTGTCGCTAAATACTGTGCTTCTTCATCCGTGTCTGCAACAATCGCGTTGACACATGCTAAGACATATGGCTTTTGACAGTATTCGCTCGGTTTAAATTGTTCACGGTATAGTTTAATTGCTCGCGTAAAGTAATCAGGGGCAAAATGTGATGCAAACGCATACGGTAGTCCCCGCCTTGCTGCTAATTCCGCACTAAACATACTGGAGCCTAAAATCCACATCGGAATATTGTCCCCGAAGCCTGGATAAGCACGTACCGTATCCGTTTCTTTTGCACCAGCTAAGTACCGCTGTAGTTCAAGCAAGTTCTCTTCAAAATCTTCTCCTGCAACATTTCGGCGAAGCGCACGTGCTGTAAATGGGTCTGTTCCAGGCGCACGGCCAAGCCCTAAGTCGATACGCCCTGGGTACATGGCATTTAATGTACCAAATTGTTCTGCTACAATGAGCGGTACATGGTTTGGTAGCATGACACCGCCTGATCCGACACGAATATTTTTCGTTGCCTCTGCAATATAGCCGATACCGATTGTTGTGGCAGAGCTAGCAATGGCGCGGCTATTATGATGTTCAGCTAGCCAGTAACGTGTATAGCCTAATTCGTCCACATGTTTTGCAAGCTCACGTGCACGTACAAAAGCATCCGTTGCGGTTTGCCCTTCAAGTATTGGCACTAAATCTAAAACAGAAATTGGTAATCTTAACTTCTCCATCAATTATTCACCCTCTCGTTCAATTTCTTTACGTTTTTTCGTTAAAAATAATATTAACGCGCCAATCCCAATCGCAAAAATGAAATAAAAAATGGACTTAACTATACTTTCATCCCAATACATAATTGCTAATGCAACACTAACAATGATTAAAATGATACCGATACTATTATGTAATTTCGAACCGACCTTCAATAATGTCCTCTCCTTTCGCTTACTACTATTGTTAAGGATTGACGTGCGTAAGGCAAATGAAACGAGTTACTAGAAAATCGGAAGAATTGACCAAAAAAAAGCTATCCAAAAAGTTCCCTTTCTGAATAGCGTTTCTTCATTATTCTAAAATTTTCACCGTTACTGTACGACGTCCCCAACTGTATGCTTTTTTAGTAGTTGGCATAAATACGTCGATTTTATTTCCTTTAATCGCGCCACCCTTATCAGCAGCAATTGCTTCTCCGTAGCCTTCAACCCACACTTTAGTCCCTAGTGGAATGACCTTTGGATCGACAGCGATGATTTTAGCATTTGGATTTTTCTTTAAGTTAAATCCTGTACTTGTTATACCTGAGCATCCTTTACAGTTAGCCGTAAATGCAGTTGCTGTTACTTTAAACGTTTTAACGACTGTTGGTTCTTTCTTTTCAGACTTCTCTTCTTCTTTCTTCGTCTCCGTTGTTCCATCTGCTGACACATTTAATACTTGCTTTACTTTAATAATATTAGATTTTAAGTTGTTTAAAGATTTTAGTTTATCTACTGTAAGATCATATTTTTTCGCTATGCTATAAAGTGTGTCGCCTTTTTGTACTGTATGTGTTGCTGCATCTGCTGGCGCTACAAACAGTGTCAGACATAAAAAGAAAGCACCTACTAAAGATAATATATTTCGAGTATGCATATATTCCCTCCGTTTTGCTTAAAGTTCTTCCATACAATACAATCTTAACCATAGTACATTTCACTGTTGTTACAAATTGAAAGCGTTTGTATTACAGAAATATTACTAAGTAGAAATAAAAAAGTCCGTTTGTAATTAAACGGACATAAATTGGAAGATTATTTTTCTATAAAAAGACTCAAATCATCTAGACGTTTCATTGCTTGCTCATAACCCATTTGATATGTTTTATGCATTGTTGGAACATGTTTTTCAAAGCTATTAACTGCATAATTAGGTCTAAAAATAAAAGCTTGTCCTTGTTCCTCAAGTGATTCAATATACGCTAAAGTATCGTTGTATCGCTCTACACGACTAGCCATCACTTTTGCTAAAGCAGGATATTTACGAGCGAGTAATTTCATCACCCATTTACTTTTCCCGTCCATTTCTTTACGGTAGCCTTTTGGGCGTGTTAACACGAAAATATGTTTAGAAAATCCATGTTGCTCTGCCTGCTTTATAGGAATTGGATCGGATAAACCACCGTCATAATATGGTATATCATTAATTTTTATCTCGGGAAACAATAGTGGAATCGCACACGTTGCACGTAGCATTGTACATTGCGTATCCATCGCTAGCGCATCTACATATTCAACTTCACCTGTATAGGCATTTGTCAAACCAAACTCCAGCTTACCATCAAATTGCCGATACGTTTCCCAGTCAAACAAATCCAGTTCATTTGGCAATATATTGTAAGCAAAATCAAGACCGAAGTAACTACGCTCTTTCAAAAAGTTGCCGATACCCATGTATCTCTTATCGTGCCGATACGTTGTAATTACGCGTAATGTTCGTTCACGTTGTTCGGTAACATATGAGCATGCATTAATAGCACCAGCTGAAATGGCTACAATATACGGAAGTTTTATTTTTTCATCGATAAACGCATCAAGTACGCCGGCTGTAAATAATGTTCTAAATGTCCCGCCTTCTAATACGAGGCTAGCATTTTGTAGTTGAGACATAGGCGCCACCTTCCATCAAGTTAATTTCGTATAGTTTGCAAATAATCGTTCGAGTGCTGCAAAATCTTTGTCAAACGTAGGCTGAATCATACTAAGTTGCACGTAATCACGTTGTTTTAAGTAAGCACTTGCACCATGTAAATCAAAATCATTTAGCCGTGTACACGTATAAAAATCGTTCATCGCCACAAATGTAACAATAATTGGATAATGGGAAGTTTGCAAGCCGTATTGTGAATAAATAGGAGAACCGAGCATCAATTGCAGACGATGCTGCAAAACTTCAAAACGTGCTGGATACTGTTCAAGAGCTACTAACGTATTAGCTAATAAATAGACCGGAACCGTAAACGGCATGTACTTGTGATAAGTAGCAACATTCACATACGATGGTAAACATTCCATTTCAACTGGCTCATCATTGTAAAAAACAAAAGATAGCCCTCCTAAAGCACCAATTGCTTTTCCACTTACTGCTGTTGCACAAAATACATCTTTTAACGAAAACGGATGTGTACCAAATGAGCTAATGCAGTCTACACAGAGCTTTACATTATATTTTTGACATAGCTGAATAACATCGTGTAACGGATTACATGTACCTGTCGATGTTTCCCCGTGTACAAAAGCTAGCCATTTAATGTCATTTTCTATGAGCATTTCTTCAATTTCCGCTAGATTCAATGCCGCGCCCCAGTCATATGTTTTTTCTACAAAAGTAAGCGCCCAATGATTAGCTTGGTGAATTAAACGTTCACCAAACTCGCCATTACTTACGATTAATCCTTGCTGTTTTGGAAACGCGGATTTTACCATGCCAAACATAACTTCATTTGCTACAGTACCTGAACCGACAAGCGTTGCAACAAAACGACTACCCGACAATTGAAGTAGTCGTTTTTTCACATCTTCATATAATTTCATCCCGTCCAAACTACGATGTGACGTAGCTGTATGCATAAGCTCTGTCGTTTGCTTCACTGGACCAGGATAAAATGTTCTCAGTTCTTTTAACATACGCCCCCGAAATGAATCAATCGCCTCTTTCGTTATGACCATCGGCAAATACTGCGCGTCCTTTGTGCCGACAGCAGGTGCAAACTGAGTGAAGCCGATTTGTTTATAAAGCTTTTCTTGTCGTGTCGTACCAGATATCACACATGCCGAAAATTTTTGCTCATAAAAGTACGCATAGAGTGCTTTAAATAACCGTAGCATGACGCGGCCATTACGATACTGTTTTTTCACTGCAAGAAGTCTCAGCTCACAAAGATTCGTACAATGCTCTTTTGATAAATACTGTTCGACAGGGCCTATTTTTTCATCTAACGAAAATGGGCGTACAGCACGAAACGCAATCATGCCAACTAGCTCTGTTTCTTTATAGACAACGATATATGTATTTTCATGATGAAAACGATCGACAAGGCGATGTGTATTATTTTCTTTATGTTGCGGAATTTCTTCGACAAATGTTTCATAATTGAGCGCGGCGATTTGATCAAACTCATTTTCTGTTGTAGCAATTTTAGTCCAATACATTTACTTCACTCTTTCCCTCAAGTTTTCACGATGTTTAAATGTAAGCAACAGCAGCATAACAACGAGTAACAGCAGTTCGAATTTCCCAGTCACTAATATATAAACGCTATACGTGAAAAAACCGACAACCATACTAATCGTTAAACTTTTTGTAAATGGTAAAGATACGATAAATCCAGCAATCAGTGCTAATAATAGTGTCGGTGAGAAGGCAAGCAATGCACCTATCCCGGTTGCAATCCCTTTTCCTCCTTTAAACTTTAGCCAAAACGGATATAAATGACCGAGTACAACGAATAGTATACCTACTGTCAACTCGAACTCGTTAACATTTAAATAACGACCTAAAAATACGACGACAATCCCCTTTCCCCCGTCTCCTATAACAGTAAGGAAAAATGCCAGTTTGCCAAATGTTCGACCAGCATTACGCGCCCCTAAATTGCGCGAGTTAACCTCTTGTAAATTAACCCCGTTCCACTTCCCAATAAAATAAGCCGTCATAAAAGTACCTATTAAATAACTTGTAGCAAAATATAATAGTTGCAACATAACACCTGCTTTCTCACTAAAAAAGAGGCGTCAAAGGCATTTTGACATTCCCCTCATTTCATTAATTGATATTTATTTTAAATGTTAACGTATTAATTATCCAATAAGTTCCTTCTGTTTTTTTATAGCACTAAGAAATCGGATTAGTCGTTAAACTCCCTAAAACTATTCTTTTAAAGGGCAATTAATGGTACTATATTAAAAATGTTATGACCCTTACATACTACATTCATTGAACAAGCAACGATTCTTAAAGGATTATTTACGAAGCTGCATCGTGTAATTGACAAGGAGGAAGTATAAATGTATAAACATATACTACTTGCCGCGGATGGCTCTGAAAATGCGATTCGCGCGGCAAAGGAAGCAATTAAAATTGCGAAAGTTTCAGAAGGGGCAATGATTGATATCGTCTATGTGGCGGACTTCGAAAAATCAAAACGTGATGTTCTCCATGCTACGTCACCAGAAAGTTTGGAATTAGAACGTCGACGTAAAGTAGCACCTATTGAACAGTTAGTAAAAGAAGCTAACGTCCTAGCTAAAATTACGATATTAAAAGGCGCACCTGGTCCTGAAATTGTTCGTTATGCAAATGAGGAAAATGTAGATTTAGTCGTTATTGGTAGCCGCGGATTAAATGCATTACAACAAATGGTGTTAGGTAGCGTAAGCCATAAAGTGATGAAACGTGTCAATTGTCCAGCTTTAATCGTGAAGTAAGAGAAGCAAAATCATACGTCATGCATAATGAACTGCCCCTCTTTAGTTAGGGGCTTTGCTATGCAATCGTTTCTTTTTGAACTCGATTTTTCGTCAGTTGCTTTGTGATAAACCCTATAGAAATGACGGCTAGTACAACTAACAGCTCAAAACTAAAAATAGATACGTGACTTTGGAAAAATGGTGCTACATAGTCATCCTTCATAATCATTTTAGAAGCCGTCCATCCTAATACACCTGCCCCAATGTAAATAATAATCGGGAAATGATTGATTAACTTAATGACGAGTGAACTTCCCCAAACGACAATCGGTATTGAGATGAATAAACCGATAATAACTAATAGGAAATTTCCGTGTGCTGCTCCTGCTACGCCAATTACATTATCAACACCCATTAAAACATCTGCTAACATGATTGTCCCAATCGCTCTCCAAAATCCTTTTTTTGACGGCTTTATATTCATTTCATCCGTACTTAAAATAATTTTATAGGCAATGTAAATGAGCACTACACCACCGATCAATAGTAAACCGTCGATTTCTAATAATCGCACAGCCACAATCGTTAAAAAGATCCGAACGATAATCGCTCCAAAAGTTCCAATTATAATGACCTTCTTTTGTTGTTTTTTCGGTAAACTTTTTGCAATTAATCCAATCAACAGTGCATTATCTCCAGCTAACACTAAATCAATCACAATAATTGACAGTAAGCCGGTTAAAAACTCAGCTGTCATAAATTCCAATATGGATTGTCCCCTTTTCTCATTGTTATAGCTGTGAAATTATATGTTTAAACGAGCGTATTCAGAAGTTGTTTAACATATTCGGTAAGACAACATACAGAAAAAGCTCGTGATTCATATCGTCACGAGCTTTTGTTTGGGAATCTTTAATTTTTATTGGTGAATATTAAGAAGGCTATGTTCTAAAATATTTATTAGCTCATATTAGGAAACTTGCTCTCTTTGTTTCTTAATTTCTAGCAATTCGGATACAGACACGATTTTATAATCCTGAGCTGTTAGCTGTTCCATAATCTCAACGGCTGCTTCCGCACTTGTTTGGTATATATCATGCATCAGCACAATTTTACCGTCGCCAGCTCGATTCATAACAGCTTGTACAATATAGTCTTTATTTTGATATTTCCAATCCTCAGGATCGATGTCCCATAAAATGACCTCAGTATTCCCTAAATGATTCATCACTCTTTGATCATATGCTCCATATGGCGGTCTGAATAGTGTCGGTTCTTTACCTGTAATTTCATTAATAAGCAATTTCGTTTGATTAATTTGTTTTATCATCTCTTCCTCACTTAGTTTGGTCATTAGTCGGTGATTCCAAGTATGACTGCCAATATCATGTCCGTATTCTGCCATCTCACGGAGCAACTGTGGATTTTTCTCAGCCATGTTTCCTAGAACAAAAAAAGTAGCATGAGCATCATATTTTTCTAAGGCTTCGAGAATAATATCTGTTGTACCTTTTTTCGGACCATCATCAAAAGTGAGGG
>JBJEFO010000254.1:10280-12118 GCA_051874135.1 Lysinibacillus sp. | reverse complement strand
GGTCATGAACTTGCTCTACGGAGGCATAAAAACTATTCATATCGATATGAAGTATAATTCTCGCCTTATTGTCCATCGGGTCCCCTCCATCCGCTCATAATCTTTACTCTTTTATGTATTATAGCACTTTGCCTTTTCATATAAAAAAGAGAGCTATGTAAATTACAAAGCCCCATTTTTACGCTATTGTCACGTTCAACTCAAATTTTCAATTAAAATCGCCATTCCTTGACCACCACCAACACATAATGAGGCAATACCGTATCGCTTACCTCTTCTTCGTAATTCATGCATAAGTGTTACGACAATTCGGTTACCGGTAGCACCTACTGGATGACCTAAAGCAATAGCACCTCCATTGACATTTAATTTTTCCATATCAATCCCTAATTCACGTTGTACCGCCACCGCTTGTGAGGCAAACGCTTCATTAATTTCAAATAAATCAATGTCTTCTATTGTCTTGTTTGTTCGTTCTAGTAACTTTTTAATAGCTGGAATAGGTCCGATTCCCATTACCTTTGGATCTACTCCACATACAGCCCAATCAACAACCGCTGCCATCGGTGTTAAATTGTTTTGGCGAGCTGTTTGTTCAGTCATTAACAGCACAGCTGAAGCACCGTCATTTCGACCACATGCGTTACCTGCTGTTACTGTTCCACCTTGTAAAAAGGCTGGCTTTAATTGCCTAAGCTTTTCTATTGTCGTATCCGGACGAGGATGCTCATCCGTATCAAAGATGATCGTTTTCTTTCTAGAAGTCACTTCAATCGGTACAATTTCATCACGAAATAGACCAGTTTCTATCGCCTTTGCTACGCGGCGCTGACTTTCTAACGCAAACTGGTCTTGATCTTCCCTTGAAATTTCATAGTCGACTGCTACATTTTCTGCAGTAATACCCATTCCTAAATGATTACCGTAAATTTCCTGAGGTTGTTGACCGTTCTCTAAATGAGAATCTACAACATAAGGATTTCCTTCTCCAAATCTTGAATTTCGCAAATAAATAGGTGCATTACTCATATTTTCCGTACCACCAGCTATTACAATTTGTGCATGACCTGATTGAATTTGTTGGACACCCGATGCGATTGCTTGCATGCCTGAAGCACATAGACGATTAATCGTAAAGGCCGGCACCTCTACTGGAATATTGGCACGAATCGCAGCAACTCTTGCGACATTTGAAGATTCCGTCGTTTGTCTTACCTCGCCTAAAATAACTTCTTCCACTTGCTCTGGATGAACGCCTGTTTTATTTAATAATGCTGTTATGACATGGGCTGCTAAAAAGCCTGAACTTACATTTTTTAATGTGCCTCCAAATCGACCAATCGGCGTGCGAACCCCATCTACAATAACGACTCGTTCTGTCATAAAAAATCACTCTCTCCACTCATATTATTTAAGACATCGTACGGAAATACTGATTTCAAAAAAAGTAGCTATACTTCCTGAACTGAATCTACGTTAATATATTGCGCTAATTTAGCACGTAACTCGTCAGAAATTGGCACAGATTTTTGTTGTTGGAAGTCAAAACAGACGATGATAGCACGTGCTTTTGCAATAAGCTTTTGTGATGTTTTTTCATAAATTTCATGGACGATTGTAAAACTTTTCGTTCCGATATGAGCGATGCTACTTTTGACGGTAAGTGTTTGAGCCGAAAATGCTTGTGCAACATAATCGCATTCGGCTCTTGCAAGAATAAAGTTAATTCGATTTTCCTGTTCAAGAATGCTTGTAAAAAATTTTGTTCGCGCTTCTTCGAAATAGAAAAAGTAACTCGCATTATTTACATGCCCGCCTGAATCCGTCTCACAAAAACG
>JBJEFO010000254.1:0-10180 GCA_051874135.1 Lysinibacillus sp. | reverse complement strand
CCGACTTTCACATGTCCTTTTAATAGATTTCTAGCAATAATCATACGCTGAATTTCATCCGTACCATCATAAATTCGCCATAGTCGCGCTTCACGATACCAGCGCTCAATCGGCAATTCTTTCGTGTAACCCATACCACCATGAATTTGTAACACACGGTCTACTACGCGGTTGCCCATGTTTGCGCCGTATAGTTTAGCAATTGATGCTAAATGGCGATTATCTTCCCCTTGGTCAAGCGTAAATGTCGCATTGAGCACGAGCCATTTTGCCGCTTCAATATCAACAGCACAATCCGCTATCATCCATTGGATTGCTTGATGTTCTGCTATTGGTTTACCAAATGTTTGGCGCTCTTTTGCATAATCGATGGCCATTTGTAATAAACGTTCTGCCGCGCCAACAGCACGTGCACCGACAATCCATCTCGCAAAGCCAATCCATTCAAGCCCTAATTTGTAACCACCATGTACTTCACCTAAAATATTTTCTTCCGGCACGCGGACATTATCGAATATTAAACTTGCTGGACCACCTTCACCCATCGTCGGAATGAATTCAGACTTCCAACCCATTTCACGGTCTACAATGAAGCATGTAACACCTTGTATACCGGTTTTGGCGTGTAATTCTTTATCTGTAATAGCAATTGCCATTACAAAATCTGCGTCATTACCACCTGTAATAAATGTTTTCTCTCCGTTTAATACCCACTCGTTGCCGTCTTTTACAGCTGACATTTTAATATTTCTCGTATCTGATCCTGCATTTGGCTCTGTCATCGCAAAGCACGATTTCTTTTCCCCATTAATTGTTGGGATTAAATATTTTTGCTTTTGCTCTTCATTTGCGTAATACAAAATATTATCCGCAGAACCACCAAATGTGAATGGCACAAATGTTTTCGATAATTCCATTAAGACGATTGCTAGCATCATTTGACCTAAGTTGGCTCCACCGTACTCTTCCGGCGTATTAATGCCCCAAAAGCCAAATTCCTTTGCCTTGAGCTGCAACTCCTTTAATTTTTCAGAAGAAAGACCGGGCTTACCTTCCCGTTCATTTCGTAACACTTCATTTTCAAGTGGTATTAGTTCTTCCTTCACAAATTTACGAATCGTTTCTTGCACGATTTTTTGCTCTTCTGTTAATCGTAAATACATATGCTCACCCCATATACGTTTTTAATTTCCAAGCTATAATGCACTACCGCCATCAACCGCAATAATTTGCCCAGTAACAAAATCACTTGCCTTGCTTGCTAAAAATAACGCCGTACCTTTTAGCGAATCAACGTCGCCAATTTTGCCCATCGGATTATGTTTCAATAACAGCTCTCGATTTTTGCTAATGATATGTTTTGTCATTTTCGTTTCAAAAAAGCCCGGTGCAATCGCATTGACTGTAATGCCATGTTCAGCCCATTTCTTCGCAAGGTCTCTCGTAAAATGGTGAACGGCCGCTTTACTCGTACTGTAGCCGATCGCATTCAGCACTTTTGCAGACTCAGCTCGTATCCCTGCAATTGAGCCAATGTTAATGATTTTTCCGTAACCGTTTTGAATCATTTGCTGACCAACTGCTTTAGACATTAAAAACGTCCCCGTCACGTTTACGCCCATTACTTTTTGCCATGCTTCAATCGGCATTTTCTCAACTGATTCTCCCCAAGAGGCCCCGCTATTGTTTACTAAAATATCAATCTGTCCAAAATCGGCTAGTACCGTTTCTACTGTACGATTAACATCTTCTTCAGAACTGACATCACACGCATATGCTTTCGCTTTTACTGGATATTGCCGCCCGATCGCCTCTACGGTTTCCTGACAATTATTTAGTTTACGAGAGCACACAGCGATATTCGCACCATGCTCTGCCAACACTTCAGCAATATCTCTTCCTAAGCCGCTTCCGCCACCTGTTACGAGCGCCGTCAATCCGCTTAAATCAAATAAAGATTTACTCACTTTTATCCACCTCCATGAAAATTGCTCAAATACTAACCGGTCATTCAATTTAACTCATTCAAACTTCGCAAGTCGTTCTCTTCATAAAAATGCGCTAACAATTCATTGCGAATATGAAGTGGAATCATTTCGGCCTTTTGCGTCTTTATGTTGAAATTGACATAAACTGCCTCATTTACTGCGCAAAGCAAGCCTTCTTGATACAGCTCTTCATGTAATACTAAGCTCGCATTACCTATATTTTTTACCCATGTTTTCACTACGACATTTTTCCCAAAATAAATTTGTCTCTGAAATTCGAGAGTAGATTTCACAATAATCATTTTCCAATTTTCATAGTCTTGATTCGGATTAAATAAATTAAAAATAGGCGCTCTTGCTGCTTCAAACCAGACAGGCAATGTTGTGTTATTAATATGACCAACTAAATCCGTCTCCGAAACCCGTGGCGTGATTACCATTTCAAACATATATGCTCCTCCTTAGACATGGAGACCGTAAGCTTTACAGTCTCCATTTGTATAGAACAAATAATTTTATGAATGTATTACGGTTCCAAAATAAGTTTTCCCATTGTCTTTCTTCCTTGAAGCAAACGCTGAACTTCTGGTGCTTCCTCTAATCGGTACACACCACCAATTGTTAGTTTCAACTCACCCTGATTTACGTAATTAAGCAGTTGTTGCATAGTACTTTGGTAAAGCGCTTGATTTGCCATAATTTGCGGTAAAAAGAAGCCAATGACCGACTGGTTTTTTCGCATTAACTGAATAGCATTTAAATTCGCCTCTTCTCCACTTGCTGCGCCAAAAATTACAAGACGTCCAAATGGAGCAAGGCATTTTAACGTTTGATGGAATATTTCTCCGCCTACCATTTCAAGTGCAATATCTACACCTTTACCATCCGTTAATTCACGTACTTGTTGTTCCCAGCCTGACTCTGTATAGTTCACGACTTCATCTGCACCGATGTTTTTCGCATGTTGTAATTTCTCATCTGTACTCGCAGTAGCAATGACCTTCCCTGCGCCGAGTAATTTTGCTAGCTGTACAGAAAGAGCTCCTACACCTCCAGCGGCTGCATGAACGAGTACACTTTCCCCTTTGTTTAAGCGACCCATCGTTGTTAAAATGTGAAATGCCGTTTGCCCTTGCAATGGTAGTGCAACTGCATCTGTAAACGAAACGTCATCTGGTATTTCCGATAACACCATTTCATGCACATTGACATACTCCGCGTACGCGCCATTTTCTATAAGCGCAACAACACGCATACCTAGTGTAAATCGCTTCACATCCTTGCCAACTGCAACAACTACGCCTGCAATTTCAGAGCCTGGAATAAAGGGTAGTTTCGTTGGCACGACATATCTTCCTTCTCGTCTAGCAATATCCGCAAAATTTACGCCAATCGCTTTTATCTCCACCAATACTTCGTGATCGCCTATCATAGGAACGTCGATATTTACATGCTGTAATACATCTGCACTTCCGTACTGTGAAAATTGAATTGCTTTCATCGTTTTTACTGAATGAACTGTTTCCATTTCCATAACCTCCCTAGCAATTACACATACAAAAATGAATTAGCCAACATCTTCACAATCCCGCGCTGCAAGCATGCCATTTAAAATAAAATCAACATATTGATTAGCCAACTCTTCGACTGATATATCCCCATCCGGATTGAACCAATGGTAGCTCCAATTCGTAACACCTAAAATGGCGAAAGAAATCATTTGTGGGTGAAGGCTTTTTCGGAATTCGCCTGATTTTATGCCATTATTAATAATTTGAATGACATTTAAACGAAACTCTTCTCGTTTTTCTTTAATCTTTTTAGCATGTTCAGCCGTTAAATTATTAATTTCTCGAAAGTGAACACGTCCATGTGAAACACGATATTTCATGTCATGAATAATTAACGCTACTGTTTCGGCTAACTGATTTCGAAAACTATGAACTGTTTGTAAAATCAATCGCTGTTTTTTTAATAAGTTATCAATATACCGAATATGAATTTCCATTAGTAAATTTTCTTTACTAGCGTAATAGTAATAAAACGTCCCTTTTGTTACGCCAATTGAATCGACAATATCTTGGATAGATGTTTCAGAAAAACCTTTTCGTTCAAAAAGTTTCACGCTGTTTTTTATAATTTCTTCCTTCATACTGTCACGACCCTTGTGAATTAATACGATTTTCCTCCCGTAAAGCTCTGCGCAAAATTTTCCCTACAATCGTTTTAGGTAGTTCTTCTCTAAACTCCACAAATTCAGGTACTTTATATACTGCGATTCGTTCGCGTGTCCAGTTAATAATGTCTGGCTCTGTTACGTCATAACCTGCTTTCTTTACGATAATGGCTTTAACCGTTTCACCGCGATATGCATCGGGTACACCTATAACAACCGCTTCCTGTACGGCTGGGTGCTCGTATAATAATTCTTCAATATCACGTGGGTACACGTTATAACCACTCGCAATAATCAAATCTTTCTTCCGATCGACAATATATAAATATCCGTCCTCATCAACTTTTGCGATATCACCTGTATAAAGCCAGCCATCTCGAAGTGTATTCTCCGTTTCCTCTGGCATATTCCAGTAACCTTTCATAATTTGAGGACCACGAATAATTAATTCGCCTAATTCACCAGTCGGCATCTCTTGTTCCCCAGTTGATAAATCGACAATTTTATAATCCGTTCCTGGTACCCCTATACCTACACTGCCAGGCTTTCTTATACCAAATGGCGGATTACAATGCGTTACAGGTGAAGCTTCCGTAAGACCGAACCCTTCTAAAATTTTCGCCCCAGTTTTCGCTTCGATTGTATTCATCGTTTGTACTGGTAACGGTGCACTACCGCTATTACAAGTTTGGATACTATCAAGACCATACGCATCCACATTTGGATGGCTAAGGAGCGCAATATACATTGTCGGGACTCCTGGGAATGTCGTCGGCTGTTCTGCTTTTATCGTTTGAAGTACCTCTTCTAACTCAAACCTTGGTAATAAAATGATTGTTGCCCCATTTAAAATATTGAGGTTCATACAGGAAGTCATGCCAAATACATGGAACAACGGAATAACCGTTAAACATCTACCTTCTCCAAATTTATGCTCTTCCTTGAAAAATGCATGAGCTTGCAAAACATTTACCGAAATATTGCGGTGTGTTAGCATAGCACCTTTAGAAATACCTGTCGTTCCACCTGTATACTGTAAAACCGCCACATCTTCAATCGGGTCAATTTCAACAGGTGTCAGTGGCACATTCATTGCTTTTCCGATAAATTGTTCAAAAGATAAATCTTCTGTTAACGACAAGTTTTCCGGTTGGAAACTAACAACGATTATATTTTTAAGTGCTGTGTCGTGTGCAATTGCTTTTATACGCGGATAAAGTGGTTCGTATACGATAATCGTTTCTGCTCCAGAATCGTTTAATACATGAAGTAATTCTTTTTCAAGATACATCGGGTTCACTTGTGTGACGATAGCGCCTGCTCGTAAAATGCCATAATAAGAAATAATATATTGCGGACAGTTCGGTAACATAATGGCAACACGGTCTCCTTTTGTTACACCGCTTTGTTGAAGTGATGCAGCAAACATCGTGCTTAGTGACCATAATTCTTTGTACCGGATTTCTTTCGTATAAAATTTAATCGCGATATTTTCTGGAATTTGATCCACCGTTTCCTTCAAAATTTCAGGCATCGTTTTTACCGGGAACTCCATATCCGGTGACAGTGTTTCTGGATATTGTCTATACCATGGTTTTTCTACCTTCATACGATATCCCTCCAATTATTAGAAGCATTTTCGCTATTTGCTTTTTTAACATGAAATCGGTGTTCCTTACATTCAGCCTTACCATAATAAAGTTCCTGCTCTAGCTTGAAAACAACCATTTCCAATCCCCTTTCCCTGTACTTGTATCACTAGCTTCAAATTAGCAATGTAACTACATCTCATCACGTTTGCTATGGTGTATTATTAAAAGCTCTAGCTAACTCGATGAATAGAAATTAAGCTATATTCGTTGCGAGATAAGGAATATAAGAAGTTGTCCATTCATTTCGGTCATTGTACTAACCGTTTAGTATGTTTAAGCTATATCGGTGTTAAGTCCGTTCCTGCATTAATAAAAGCATTTTCATTAATGTGTGTTACTTCTTTATATGCCTTGAAGAGTGAAATAATTTCATAGATTTATGAGGAATTTTGTAGGATATAATTTTGAAAAAGTATTTTTGGGATAGAAATAGAAAAAAGCATTCGCTTTACAAGTATGCTCCTAAATTATTTAGGAATAATACATACTCACTTTGCGAAATGCCTTGGAATTAGAAATCAATTATGTTCTTTAATAATTGGTATGCGCGGTGTTCACGAATCAAACTTGCTTGTGCTTCTTCAAGTGATACTAGCTGAAAAATAACGCTTGTTCCGGGCGTACATTGGGCAAGCTTTGATAAATCGGTCGAAATTACTTGGGCAATTTTTGCATAGCCACCTGTCGTTTGCCTGTCTGCCATTAAAACAATTGGTTGGCCATTTGGTGGTACTTGAATCGTTCCATATGTGACCGCAGAAGATAACAGCTCCTGCTGTACTTTTTGCTGTAAAGGGACTCCTTGCAAGCGATAGCCCATTCGATTTGCTTCCGTCGTAACGATGTATGGTGTATTGAAAAACTGCTGCAAACTCACCTCTGTAAACAAATCATATTCTGTTCCCTTCACCACACGAATTGTCACTTGTCTTTCATGGATAAGTGGTTTTAATGACCAGTTTACCTCTTTAGTAAATGAAGAAATAAAATTAAACGTATCTCCTTTTTGTAGCCGCTTCCCTAACCCTGCTTTTTCATATGTACTCGTACTACCTAAAATTTGTGGGATATCGAGCCCTTTTACAAACAAATAACCATACATGCCACGCTTTGCTGAACCAACGGCTAGTATGGAACCAGCTAGAACTTGTATAGGTCGCCACATTGGCATTGGTTGCCCATCAATTGTTGGCTGAAATGCCGCTCCCGTTATCGTAATGACTGCTCGTTGATGAAATTTCAATGTAGGTCCATTCATCACAAACTCAAAAGCAGGTGCATTTTGTTGGTGTAAAATGATATTACCTAGTTCATATGACCGCTTATCCATGACGCCACTAACAACAATTCCACTCGCCTGATAGCCATAGCGACCATGATCTTGAATCGTCGTATATAGACCGGGTTTCAATACTTCAATCATTAATATCACCTCGTATGGCAATAAACTTTATTGTATCGCCAGCTTGAATCGTATTTGGTGGCGTTTTTGTTACATCAAATAACGGTAGCCTCGTTCGTCCAATAATTTGCCAGCCTCCTGGACTATCGAGTGGATAAATTCCCGTTTGATCCCCAGCAATCCCAACAGAACCTGCTCTAACTAAAGCGCTAGGTACATCTTTTCTAGGAACAGCAATCGTTTCGTCCAGTCCACTTAAATACGGAAAGCCCGGTAAAAAGCCAAGCATATGTACTTTATATTCACGTCTTGTATGACGCAAAATAACGTCCTCTTCTGTTAATCCACAATAAGAGGCTACGTAGCTTAAATCCGGGCCATCCTCACCGCCGTATAGTACAGGGATTTCGATTATACTCGTATGTCGTTCTGTACTTTCTCCTATCTTTAATGCTAATAGCGAATCGACAACAAATTTATAAGGTGCTTGATTGTGCATGAGCGCAATTTGTACAACATCATAATAGACACAAATCGTTGTATAGCTTGGCACAATATCAACAACCCACGGAAAATTGGCAGCTTGTATCGCTTGTAATGCTTGCTGAATGTTACTATGTACAGTTTCATCGATTGTTTGTCCAAAAGTGAGCACAACCGCTTGATCCCCTAACGGCTGACAATCAAAATTTGCCATCCCTATCCCTCTTTTACAAAATGTTTTGTATACTTATTTTACAACAATGTTAGATTCGGGGGAGCACTTATGACAACGATTGATTTAAATTGTGACTTAGGAGAAAGTTTTGGTCACTATAAGCTCGGTGAAGATACAGCCATTTTAAAATATATAACTTCTGCAAATATTGCATGTGGTTTTCATGCAGGCGATCCTTCTGTAATGCGCGACACTGTTGCTCGTTGTATTGAACAGCAAGTTGCAATCGGGGCACATCCAGGACTTCCTGATTTAATTGGCTTTGGGAGAAGGGAAATGGCGATTTCGCCTACTGAAGCATATGATTTAACGGTTTATCAAATTGGTGCATTACACGCTGTCGCGACTTCCCAAGGTGGTACAATCCGCCACGTCAAACCACACGGCGCACTGTATAATATGGCCGCAAAAAATCCAGCACTTGCCGAAGCGATTGCAAAAGCTGTTTACGATGTCTCACCAAATTTAATTTTATTTGGACTTGCGGGCAGTGAGCTTATTACAGCTGGACAAAAGATTGGCTTACCAGTTGCAAATGAAGTGTTCGCAGATCGTACGTATACGACTGAAGGTACATTAACACCGCGCAGCAATGACAATGCACTCATTACGAGTGACAAAGCCGCACTTACGCAAGTATTACAAATGGTAAAAACGCAAACAGTAACAGCTACAAGTGGTGAAACAATTTACTTGCAAGCTGATACAATTTGTCTTCACGGAGATGGTGAAAAAGCAGTTATATTTGCAAAAATGATTTATGAAACATTAATTGCTGAAGGTATTCACATTCAGGCGATTAGCTAAAATAGAAAAGGTGTCAGTAGCTTCACTGACACCTACTATTATCTCGATATAAAAAATGCAATGGCATAAGAAGTTATTAACCCTATTAAATAATAGAAATAGCGATCAATAATATCTTCCTCACGTTTAAAAATCGCATAAATTAAACCTGCAATACCCATGACTAATCCAATGGCCGCAAATGGCGTTTCCATTGTCGCACCAATCATAAATAGCATCGTTAAGAAAACTAAAAATACTTCAATAAATAATCCTACAAATCGTAAAATCGAAACTAGTACATCCACAACACTCACCTCATAAATTTAGTATAGCATGTGAATGTTTAGCGTTCGATAATTATTCATATTCTTTTTCAAACTGAATTGTGCTACGAACTGTATCAATCGGTCGTACTAATTGCTCAATTTGCGCTCTTTTCGATTCAAAAAATGGTGGTAGTGATAGCTTTTCTCCTAACGTTTCATACGGCTCATCCCCCATAAATCCTGGTCCATCTGTCGCTAACTCAAATAAAATTTGTGGTGCTACACGTGTATATAATGAACCGAAGAAATAACGGTCAACAAAACCAGATGTTTGCATGCCAAATGCTTCAATTTGTTGTTGCCATTTAGCCAATGCTTCTTTATCTTCTACTCGGAATGCAGCATGGTGTACTGTCCCGTAACCTTGTCTACTCACTGGACTTGTTTCATCATGGACGACAATTACACTCGCCCCGTTTCCACCTTCCGCTACTTCAAATAAATGAGTAGCTTCATTACTTGCCGTTAACGTAAAGTGTAATACTTTTTCAAGTACTTGTCGGAAGAAATCAAAGTTAGCAATACGAATTGTAATAGGTCCTAGTCCCGTAATCGCATATTCAAGCGGAATTGGGCCATTTTGCCACGGCGTCCCTGATGCAACTCCTTCATTCTGTTCATCAGATATTAACTGATATCGTTGGTCATCGAAATCAACGAACGGTAATATTTTTTTGCCGAATTGCTCTTGAATTCCTTCGTGTTTTACATTTAAACGAGTAAAACGTTTTTCCCAATATACTAATGCTTCATCCGTCGGTACACGGAATGCTGTAACTGCAATTTCATTTGTACCGTGCTGTCCTTTTGGAATGCCTGGAAAATCGAAAAACGTCATATCTGTTCCTGCGGATCCTTTATCATCAGCAAAAAATAAATGATACGTTTGAATATCGTCCTGATTAACTGTTTTCTTTACTAAACGCATGCCTAGTACATACGTAAAAAATTTATAGTTTTCCTCTGCACTGCTCGTAATCGCTGTAACGTGATGAATCCCTTTTAATACTTCCATTTGATTTTCCCCCTGCCATCGACTTTTTATCTCGAATTCGAGATAATTGTAACATACATATTTTTATCCGTCTACATATAGAAAAAGCGCCCTAGACTAGAGCGCTTTTCGAAT
>JBJEFO010000253.1:0-2781 GCA_051874135.1 Lysinibacillus sp. | reverse complement strand
CGTTTTTCTTAAAATGCGCTTTTAGCTAGTCCTACTATACGCTTTCGTTGTTGTTCGTATTAACAAAAGAAAAAAAGCAGGAAAGCGTTATGCTTATCCTGCCCTTATCATTATTTAAAATTATATTGTGTTACGATTGGTTCGCGGTTTTCTGTTTGATCTTTATAGTATTCGTATAAACAAATTCCTAAAAATGAACCAGAAACATTATAGACGTTCTCATAGCCGCTATTTTCAAGTGCCATTACCGCATTGTAGCTACGTTGTGCGGAGCGGCAATGTACATAAACTGGTACATCTTTCGGAATTTCGTCCATGCGCTCACGGAACTGGCTTAACGGAATGTTTTTCGCACCTTTCACATGACCAGATGCAAATTCATTTTCCTCACGTACGTCAATAATTACTGCACCTTGCTCCACTAAATCACGTACTTCATTTACTCGAACTTGCTTGAAGCGACCTTGCATAATATTCGTTGCGACAAGTGCTGCTAAGTTCACAACATCCTTTGCTGTACTGAACATCGGCGAATACGAAAGCTCTAATTCTTTTAAATCTTCAATCGTACCGTTCATCGTAATAAGCGTTGCGATTACATCAATACGCTTGTCGGCATTACCTTTACCGATTGCTTGTGCTCCAACGACACGTCCTGTTGGTACTTCATAAATTAATTTAAAGTGTAGTGGATTGCTGTTTGGCATAAGTCCTACTTTATCCGGAGCAATTAAGTACACTGCATCGACGTTCATTCCAATTTGTTTTGCTGTACGTTCATTTAAACCTGTCGCCGCAGCAGCATAATCAAATACTTGAATACTTGATGAGCCAATAACTCCTTTATTTGTCGTTGGAATACCGTAAATATGATCCGCTACCGCGCGTGCTTGTCGCTGTGCTGGACCTGCTAGCGCTAAACGCGTTTGTTTATGCATTAAACGGTGATATACTTCAATCGCATCGCCTACTGCATAAATGTGACGGTCATTTGTTCGATAAAATTGATTTACTTTAATCGCACCTGTTTCGCCAATTTCAAGACCAGCATCTTTTGCTAGCGATGTCTCTGGGCGAACACCGATTGCTAAAACGACGATATCTGCTTGAATTTCTTTGCCTGAGTTTAATACAATACTTGTCTCTGTAATTTTCGCTAAACCGTCATTGACGACTAGCTCTACACCGTGGTCCGTCACTTCTTTGTGCAAAATTTGTACCATGTCTTCATCAAATGGCATTAAAATTTGTGGTGCAAACTCTACTAATGATACACCGCGCCCTGCTAGACGAAGGTTTTCAGCTACCTCAACACCGATAAAGCCGCCACCAACGACTGCAATATTTTTTGCATCTTTTTTGACAATAGCATGTTGTAATTTCTCGATATCTACTACATTACGAACTGTAAAGACATGCGGTAAATCAACACCTTCTAAATTCGGAACAATTGGACTTGCACCAGGTGATAAAATTAATTCATCGTAGCTTTCTTCATACGTTTCATTTGTTTCTACATTTTTTACTGTTACTGTTTTGTCAGCACGGTTAATGGCTACAACTTCACTATTTACACGCGCATCAATATTGTATTTCGACTCGAATGATTCCGGATTCATCATAACTAATCGCTTGCTATTTTCAACAATTCCACTTAAATGATAAGGCAATGAACAGTTTGAAAATGAAACGTGTGGCCCTTTTTCAAACATCACAATATTTGCTTGCTCATCTAGACGACGAATACGTGCTGCAGCAGATGCACCACCTGCTACTCCTCCAACAACGACGATTTTTTTCATGTTACTTCCTCCTTATAATTGACAGCCACTTGGACCGCAAACATCTGTACCACTAGCAATTTGAATCTTCTGATCTACTAACTCTTTTGCTTGCATTAATGTTTTCGTAAACACTTCAATTGGTTCCGCTCCAATAATCCCGTACTTATTTTCAAAGACGAAAAATGGAACGCTTGTAACTTGTAATTGTTGAATATCATAGTTGTCATTTGAAATCTCATCTGCATACTGATTGCTTTCGAGAACGGCTTTTGCCTGTTCTTTTGGTAAATCAAGCTGTTCTACGATTGCAAGCAATGCTTCATTGTCATTTACATTTAATCCTTTTGTAAAATAATGATCCATTATCGCCTCTATAAAAGCAGCTTCCTTTTTATAAGTACGTGCCCATTTTGCTAAACGGTGTGCATTTTCGGTATTACCGATTTGCATCTTTTCAAAGTCATATGTTAAGCCAACTTCACTTGCTCGATTTTGAATAGAAGTTACCATTAATTCAATATCTTCAAGTGACGAATCGAATTTTTCCATCATTGCCCCGTAAAACGGTTTCGCTTGTTCTTTTGAAGCATCAGGATTAAGTAAATATGTTTTATATTCAATTTCAACTTGTTGTTCAAATCCTAATTGCTTAATTGCTTGTTCTAAACGTTTCTTACCGATATAACAAAATGGACAAGCAAAATCCGAGAAAACTTCGATTTTCATAGCAGTGCTCCTCTTACACTTTTACCCCTTGAGGTATATTTTTTATTTTACTTCGCCTTCCCAAGCAAGCATACCACCAACCATATTCGTCACATCATAGCCTTGCGCTTCTAAAAACGCTGTTGCTTGGCCGCTACGTGCACTTGAGCGGCACACCATAATATACGGTTTATTTTTATCTAATTCATGCATGCGGAATTCAAGTAATCCAAGCGGGATGTTTACAATGCCAGGGATATGGCCAGCTTGTACTTCTGCCACTTCCCGCACA
>JBJEFO010000252.1:0-2786 GCA_051874135.1 Lysinibacillus sp. | reverse complement strand
CCAAAATCGGTCCGGAAATATTGTGCCATACACTAAAGATGGCGCTTGGAACAGCTGCCAAAGGAGAGAAATGCGCGACTGCCAACGATGCACCCAATCCGGAGTTTTGCATGCCGACCTCAATCGCAACAGCTTTCTTTTTCGACAAGTCCATGCCGAATAGTTTACCGAATAAGTATCCGATTAAATAACCTAAACCATTATGTAGAATAACTACTGCAAAAATAAGTGCCCCTGTTTCAGCAATTTTCTGCTGATTGGCTGCAACTACTGCCGCAACAATGGCCACGATTGCAATAACTGAAACGAGTGGCATTACTTTAACACTTGCTTTTGCTTGCTTATTGAACAGCTTTTGAACGATAAATCCAAGTGCGATTGGGATCACAATTACTTTTACAATCGTCATAAATAATGATGCCGGCGCAATATCAATATACTCACTTGCGAATAATAAAATAAGTGCTGGTGTGACAAATGGAGCCAGTAATGTTGTAACGGAAGTAATTGTTACCGATAGCGCTACATCCCCTTTCGAAAGGAATGTCATAACGTTTGATGCTGTTCCGCCTGGGCAGCAGCCGACTAAAATAACCCCTACCGCAATTTCCGGAGAAAGATCGAATAGCTTGACCAATAAAAATGCCAATGTCGGCATAATCAAAAATTGACCAACAACACCAATCGCTACATCTTTTGGTCTTGTTAACACTTCTTTAAAATCAGCAGCGGAAATTGTTAATCCCATACCGAACATGACGATGCCTAACAAAATCGTTATGTGGGCAGCAATCCATGAAAAACCATCTGGAATAAAAAAGGCGAGCGCTGCAATAATGAGTACCCAAACAGCAAATGTGTTGCTTATAAATTGACTGAAACGTTCTAATGCTTTCATACTTCACCTCGATGGAAATTTTATATGACATATGAAAGTATATATGAATATCTGAATTTATACAATAGTCTGAATTTTTAATATACAAAGAAAATATAAAGAAATAATAGAGAGGACAACAAATAAACTACTGGGCATCTTACTTGAGGATTATTAAATCATAGAACTAAAAAACCTTCTTTAAAACGTTAAACAACAGATTTGGGGAAATTTGTTGTGCTGATTTTTTTACGTACTATAAATCGCTGACTAAGTTCCTTCGCTCTCATCTGTTTTACCCTCTCACTATGTTACCATAGCGATGCAAACGGCAGATGGTCATCACTACTACGAACTTGCCGCCATCCTAATAGCTTCATAGGCACCAACCTGCCTCTTCTAGTAGGACTTCAAACGTTCCATTGTTTCTATCCCTTGTTTTGATCACCTTAGGCTTCCACTGTTCATGCATGAGAAAAATCCGTTTAATAGTCAATTGTGCAGATTTCCACTATGCTATTGTTAAAGCATATGGATGAACACCAAACTCCTAGCTATTCATAGTGTTCACTACCTCATGATGTGTAAGCATGGATTCGTCTCCTAGCCATAGCCATCTTTTAAGGAGCCCCGCCTCGCATTGCGAGTACGACTTCACCTGACTTCATCCCTTCTAGCGGTCAGACTATCACTGGATGCAGGAGGATTAGGCTCTTGTCCTTCGACTATTGGACAAGTGTCGGAATTTCACCAACCAAATGAAAACAACAGTTAGAGAATACTTTCTCCACTTATTTCGCTAGCTTACTAGCTTATAAAGTAACGTTTCGTTTATTTTTATTGAGGAGTCACATTAGCTGCTCGATATAAGAAAATCGCAAAGTCACCGCGTTTAGCATTTTGTGTCGTACCAAATTGAGTTTCGTTAATACCATTCGTAATCTCAGCCTTTAATAATGCTGATACCGCTGATTTGTAACGAGGTGCGACATCCTTGAAATCCATTGAAACGGAAGACGGTAAATCAAATGCACGCTGAATCCAAATCGCTAATTCACCACGTGTGATCAGATCATTACTACCGAAGTTTGTTTCTGTTTTACCGTTTGTAATACCTGCTTCTTTCAGGGCATTTACATACTTCACAGCACGTTGCGGCACATCTTTGAATCCTGAAGCCGGAGCCGATTCAATATCCATCTCTAATACTTTAGCCAGCATAACAGCTGCATCAACACGCTTAATGAATTCATTCGTACCGTAAGTGGTTTCATTGAATCCTTGCACACCTTTTGAAACTACAAAATCAACTGCTTCTTTACATCTGTCAGGCACATCAGTGAATGAAGCCGCTTGAGATACGATTGGAGCGATTGATGAAGCAACTAGAGTAGCCACTGTAGCCGTAGCTACGAATTTACGATAAGACTTACTTGGTTGAGACATGTAAAAAGATTCCTCCTAAAAATATGAAATTTTAAATAAAGTATATTAAAATAATAATTTACTGACTTTAAGGTAATTATCAGTCCTCCAAATATGATTTAATTCATTATTCTCATAAAGCATAACTGCTAATCTCCAGAAAAACAATAACTCATTTTCCAATCCGCAAAAATAAGTAAATTCTTTATTTTCTGTTATTTTAAACTCCCTTCATTCCCAATTCGATCCTTCCAAAACCGAACAATAAATCATGTCGAATAGGTAATCGATAATATTTTCACAGTTTGTTAATATGTTTCAAAACTATTTCACAATAATATATTTACAAGACCCGAAGATTAAGTTACCATTCTTTTCAGAACAATACTTTTTTGGGGAAAAAAGTTGGTTTGAAAGTTTTACATACTCGCTGATAGCACGCCGTATGCGCTGAAAAGGCGCCCGTACGGTGTAGGTCCAGTGT
>JBJEFO010000251.1:0-2790 GCA_051874135.1 Lysinibacillus sp. | reverse complement strand
TTGTCATTGTTATCTGAGCAAGCAACGAGAATAAATATAAGACTTAAGCATCCTGCGATTCTTTTCATTTATTCTACACCCCTAATATTTTTTACTAAATTTACCATTAAAATTATAGCATAGTTCTCAATCCCCTGCTTTATTTGCTAGCGTTGCATACGGTACAAAGTATATAAAATCACAAACTTTCTTTTTTAAATAACTATCATCGAAAGGTATTATTGTACAGATTTACCAAGTTAATGGATACACTGATTTAAGGGAGGGGAAATGATGAATAAGTGGTTAAAGGTTTGGAGCATATTCATTTTTTCAATTGGAGCGATATTGGTATTACTTATATTGCTGATTGTCTTATTATTTTTTGATTTTAGGAAATCGTTGATACAAGATGAAAAAGAAGTGGAAAAGGTAACTGAACACAGAAAATATGAAAAAACCCAAAATAATTTGAACGATTTCACTTAAATACCAGTCTAATGCATAAGGGGGTGGCGGAAGATGGATGTTTACATCGAACGTGCAATGAACGGGGACCAGCAGGCGATCCTTCATTTACTTGAACAGGATGAAGACGTGCTGTACTCGATTGCGTATACATATGTGAAAAACGAGCATGATGCACTAGATGCGATGCAGGAGCTTACATATAAAGCTTTGAAAAAAATGCATACAATCAAGCAGCCGGAATACGCCCGGACTTGGCTCGTACGCGTACTAATAAACTGCTGCAAAGATATATTGAATAAACGGGTTCAAACTATACCCATTGAAGAAACCGATATTAGTGAAACGCCTATTTATTCAGCTATTGATTCATTATTAAGTGAGCTATCACTGACTGAACAGCAGCTTGTCTATGCGAAATATTTTCAGCAGCTTAAAAATAATGAAATCGCACAGCTGCAAAATATCCCGGAAGGAACAGTAAAGTCACGACTGCACACCGTCTTAAAAAAACTGCGTAAGGCAGCCGGACAGAAGGAGGATTGGCTATGATTGAGATTCCAAAGGATAGGTTACGACAAAATCGCCTCGAAGTGCTTGCGAAGGTAAAAAAAGAACGTCTCAGAAAAAAGCAGCTACTGTCGGTTGCAACGGTTGCTGTTTTATTTGTTAGCCTGCTCCTTTCCGTTCGCGTATCCCCTACGATTGCGGGATATGCTGCCAAAATTCCAGGGCTGAGCGTTATTGTTGAATTGATGCAGGAAAATGAAGGTGTTAAGGACGCGATTGAAAATGACTATTACGAGGAGCTAGGGATTATTGCCTCTAATGGCGATGTCACGATTACGTTACAAGGTGCAATCATCGATGAATATGACATTATGTTACTGTATGATTTTGATTATCCAAAACCAAGAAGTAATCATACAAATTATAGAGCTCGTATTTACCAGGGAGATAAGCTAATTGAGGCAGGCTTCTCATTTGGAACGAACGATGACATTGACGGACCGGTTGCACATAGTGAGCACAAGCTTGAAATGACGTTGGATACGCCGCTTGATTTGAACGTTCAGGACTTTCGTGTGGAATTTGAAATGAAGGACGGTCATAAACAAACTATCACCATACCATTTACGCTACAGAAGCCCATTGCCAAGGCGAAAATAGTGGAGCCAAATAAGGTGATTGACATGCAAGGTCAGCGCTTACTAATCCAAAAAATTATTCGCACACCGCTTCGTATACAAGTAATAGTCGAGGCGGATCCAAATAATACGATGCAAATTTTAGCGTTGGATGATGTTTCTGTTGAGCTAAGCTCAGGCAAAAAACGCGAGCCGATTCGAAACGGTCTCTCCGCTTCAGGTTTACTGCGTGATAGGGCATATACGCTTTACTTACAAAGCAATTACTTTTACGATGCGAAGGAATTGATTTTACAAATTGGCGAAATCCATGCGCTTAACAAAGGTGAGGATTTTATTGAAGTCGATTTTGGCAGCAATGAAGTATTGTATAAGCCTGATTTTATTGATTGGGATTTAAAAGTGAAAAATCATTCGATTTATATAATGGTGCCTGTGACGGAGGGGCATTTACGCCAGCCTTTATTTCCTGCTGAGAAAGCAGATGGTAGTCACCTATACGCGATTGGTGGTAGTACAGCATCAAATATCGAGCATGGTGCAGCTTATACGGAAACCTATGAGCCATATTACGGCGTTGCAAAGCTTTGGATTAGTTATTTTGATAACCCGATTGCGAAGGATGTAAAACTGAAGATTGATTTGCAATAATGAACAATCGTTGTATATAGGCTTTTTCGCTATCACTTAATCTGATATATACAAACTGCACTTTCTCTGTAGTTATCTAATGAGAAAGTGCAGTTTATTTGTATTTTAAAGACTATCAACTGATTGCACAATTAGTGTAAAAGGAACTGGATATGGGTGAGTTTACATATATTCACCTTTTTGTGCACGTTTTTTCTCATGCTCAATACATTGCTTAGCGGCATTGCTAATTAGGATTTCATTTTCTTTCGAAGTCTTTCTACTTCTAATTTTTATATAAATGAGAGAGACGATGAAACCAATACTAGTACAAATTAGTGTAATTGTTAGATTACCCGAATTATAGAACATATGCTGATTCCCCTCTTCTGACGCGATTATGGCATAACTTTATCTACTTATATGAAGTCCAAATTCTATACATTTCTTTACCGTCTACCTCAGTCTTATCTCTATGCATTGCAACATGTACATTCATGTATTCCGCCCATTGTGGTATTAGTTCCGTTAAACAATCAATTACCTTTACATCAGGCGTTGCATA
>JBJEFO010000250.1:0-12278 GCA_051874135.1 Lysinibacillus sp. | reverse complement strand
GGTTCTTTCATTTGTGGATAAGAAAGTATAAGTTTTTAAGGAAATCCACATAAGAAAAGACATTATTTCGCGCTATTTGGCGCGAAATGTGTTTTTCTAACGAAAGGAAGTTTTGAATGGAAAAGTTCGAGCAAATTTTTAATATTATTAATGGGCAAGCTGAAAAATTTGAGCAGCAAGATATGACCTATTTAGATGGTGTACTGGCAACGCTTGAAGAAACTTTAGACGGTGCTTTTGAATGGCAAGTAGAAGGTGCTACGAAAGAAGATATGCGCAAAGCAATTCAAATTGCTATTTTAAAGGGGATGCGTAAAAATACGCAACCAAATCATCAAATGACGCCGGATACACTTGGGTTGTTAGTAAGTTATTTTGTCGAGCAGTTTTATGATAAAGAGCTAGCTAATGGGACGATTTCTGTTGCGGATTTAGCGCTCGGTACAGGGAACTTACTGTTTACGCTAATGAACGCGCTTGAAGGGAAAATAGAAGCAACAGGTGTAGAAGTAGATGAGTTATTAATTCGTCTTGCAGCGGCAACAGCCGATTTAACACAGCAACCCGTTTCACTTTATCGTCAAGATGCATTAGAGTCATTGCTTGTAGATCCAGTTGACGCTATTGTATGTGATTTACCAGTTGGCTACTATCCAAATGAAGAAGTGGCACTAGATTATGAGCTTTGTGCAGCAGAGGGTATGAGCTACTCACATCATTTATTTATTGAACAAGCGATGAAGCATACAAAAGAAGGGGGCTATTTATTCTTCTTAGTGCCAGCGACTTTATTTGAATCAGAGCAAGCAAAGGATTTACACAAGTTCATTAAAAAGCATGCATGGATTCAAGCGGTCATCCAATTACCAGAGTCGATGTTCTCTTCGCGTGCACATGAGAAGAGCATTTTAATTTTACAAAAGCAAGGTGTAGAGCTGCATGCGCCACGTGAAGTACTATTAGCAAAAGTACCGAATATGACAAATAAACAGGCGTTAGCGATGTTCTTTGAAAAAGTTCAAATGTGGAAAGAAAATAAATAATTTGAAGTGTGGCTGCTCTCGTAAAGAGGGCAGTTTTTCTTTTTGGGGAGGGAGTGGGAAAAGGCCACCGAAATAGGCGACCTTTAGTAAAGCGTTTTCAATTTAAATGAATTAAAATCACTCTGGCGTACGGATAACTAGTACGTCACATTTTGCAGAACGAACGATTGCTTCTGATACAGAACCGATTAAGAAGCGTTCTACAGCGTTAAGACCTGTAGCACCACAGATGATTAAGTCAGCATCTACAAGGTTTGAAAGTTCTCTTGTAATAATATTTTTTGGTGAACCGTACTCGATAATTACTTTAACATTTTCAACGCCTTCATCTTCAGCTTGCTTTTTATAGCCATCTAGTAAGCTTTCTGCGTGTTGTTGAGCGCGTTCAGCAATTGAACGGTCATATGCTTCGATTGCAGCAAATGAACGAGTATCGATAACGTTTACTAAGTTTAACGTACACCCTACGTTACGTTTTGCTACGTCGATTGATTTGCGGAAGGCATATTCAGCTTCTTTAGAGCCATCTACTGCTACTACGATATTTTTATAATGGTTTGCCATATTCCATTTCCTCCTTTATGTGTATGCTTTTATTATAGCAAATGTTTTGAAGAATAAAATACTTGAAAAATAAAAATTGTGAATTATTATCATATTTTCTGTTGATTATGTCGCTATTTTGCTTGTAAAATTAATTATTTTTTGATGTTTGAGGAAGTCTTTCTAAGAAAAGAAATTAACTTCACCGTAAAAGTACAAGCTATGTTTTTAAAATATAATATTGGTAATTTGACAAGAAGTTTTTCTAATTATACTAATTGTTTTGAATTTTATTAATTATATATACTTAATAAAATGATACAATTAAAAGGAAATAACGGACTTTCATTTGACTAGGGGGTATTTTTCATGAAGATTGGTGTACCAAAGGAAATGAAAAACAATGAATATCGTGTAGCGATGACACCAGCTGGGGTGATGACGCTTACTTCTGTTGGACATGAAGTATTTATAGAAGCAGGCGCTGGGTTAGGCTCTTCTTTTATGGATGAGGATTATGCAAATGCTGGAGCAGTTATTGTCGAGACAGCAGCAGAAGCTTGGAATGTTGATATGGTGATGAAAGTAAAGGAACCGTTAGAAAGTGAATTTATGTATTTTCGTGAAGGGCTTATTTTATTTACGTATTTGCATTTGGCGCCAGAACCAGAATTAACAAAGGCACTGCTAGATAAAAAAGTTGTCGCTATTGCCTATGAAACGGTACAATTGCCAAATCGCTCATTGCCGCTTTTAACGCCGATGAGTGAAGTAGCGGGAAAAATGGCGACACAAATTGGTGCGCAATATTTAGAAAAGCATGGCGGTGGCAAAGGGATTTTACTAGGAGGCGTTTCAGGTGTTCCACGTGCAAAAGTAACGGTTATAGGTGGTGGGATTGCTGGGACAAATGCTGCAAAAATTGCTGTTGGTATGGGCGCAGATGTGACAATGATTGATGTTAATCCAGAGCGTCTTCGTCAGCTAGAAGATCTATTTGGACGCGATGTACAGACGTTAATGTCAAATCCATTTACTATTGCGGAAAGTGTACGTACAGCGGATTTAGTAATTGGTGCAGTGTTAATACCGGGGGCAAAAGCACCGAAGCTAGTAACAGAAGAAATGATTAAAACAATGCAACCAGGCTCAGTCGTTATTGATATTGCGATTGATCAAGGTGGTATTTTTGAAACGAGTGATCGTGTGACAACACATGATGATCCTATTTATATAAAGCACGGCGTTGTGCATTATGCAGTAGCAAATATGCCAGGTGCTGTACCACGTACATCGACAATTGCGTTAACAAACAATACAGTCCCATATGCACTAAAAATAGCAAATAAGGGCTACTTACAAGCTTGTTTAAATGACAAATCATTAATGTATGGTATAAATACAATCGATGGCGAACTAGTGTACAAGGCAATTGCTGACGCGCAAGGTCTTCTATATATACCTGTAGAAGATGTAATCAATCGACTAAATGGGTGATACGAATGATTAATATTGAAGATTTATTAATATACAGAAATGGTAAAGTAATATTGAAAGATGTGTCATGGCAAGTGAAAAAAGGTGAGCATTGGGCAATTTTAGGTTTAAATGGTAGCGGTAAAACGACTTTATTAAAAGTAATTAATGGCTATCTATGGTCAAATGGTGGAACTGTTCAAGTGCTTGGTGAGACCTACGGAAAAACAGATGTACGAGAAGTAAGGAAGTCAATTGGTTGGGTTAGTGCGGCAATGATTGAAGAGTTTGACCGTCGTGACCCAGCAATTGAAATTGTTCTTAGTGGAAAATACGGGGCAATTCGATTATTTGAATCTGTCAATGACGAGGAAATTCAAGAAGGTGTACATATGATGGAGCGCTTCGGCGTTGTACATTTAGCGAATACTTCGTTTGAACATTTATCACAAGGGGAACGACAACGTGTGCAAATTGCACGTGCACTGATGGCAAAGCCGAAATTATTAATTTTAGATGAGCCATGTACCGGATTAGATTTAATAGAACGCGAGAATTTATTAAAAACGATTGCACAAGTTGCTGAACAAGGGGATACAACACTTATATATGTAACGCATCATGTCGAAGAAGTTTTACCATGCTTTACAC
Source organism: Lysinibacillus sp. (assembly GCA_051874135.1). Classification (GTDB taxonomy): domain Bacteria; phylum Bacillota; class Bacilli; order Bacillales_A; family Planococcaceae; genus Lysinibacillus_B. Next base: position 8,565 of record JBJEFO010000250.1, on the reverse strand, counting down.
ATGTGCTATTAATGCGTGAAGGGAAAGTATTTGCGCAAGGTGTGCATGAAAAACTATTAAATGAAACTACATTATCGAAGTTTTTCAATCATCCAGTAGCTGTGCAAAAAGAAAATGGCCGAGCTTGGATTGCGGTAAAATAGAATTGGCGAAAAAGATTCCCGCGGAGCAACTAAGCTACCGCGGGTGTTTTTTATCTCTCAATAACGATTAATTCTTTTGTAAACTTTGTTAACACTTCGACACCGTCTTTTGTGACAACAACATCGTCTTCAATACGTACACCTGTTACGTCAGATTTATAAATACCAGGTTCGATTGTGAATACCATACCTTCTTGTAATACAAGTTCATTTGTTCCGTTAATCGACGGGAATTCGTGAACAGAAATACCAAGCCCGTGGCCTAAACGGTGAGTGAAATATTCACCGAATCCAGCTTCTGTAATAACGTCGCGTGCAATGTTATCTAAATCCATCGCACGTACACCTGGTTTTACGACAGCGATAGCATCCTCATTTGCTTTTCGCACTGTATTGTAAATTTCGCGCTGTGCTTCATTTACCTCTCCAAATGCAACAGTACGTGTAATATCAGAACAGTAACCTTCATAAATAACACCTAAGTCAAATAAAATCATATCGCCACGTTTAATTTTACGATCTCCAGGTGTACCATGAGGTGATGCGGATTTTTCACCAGCAAGTACCATCGTATCAAAGCTCATCGCGTAGCCCTTTGCTTTAATAGCTGCTTCGATTTCATTCAGTACGTCCATTTCCGTTTTTCCTTCAGCAATAGCATCACATCCTACTTGGACGGCATAATCCGCCAGTTCAGCTGCTTTACGCATTTTCTGTAATTCTTGTTCAGATTTAATAACACGCATCGCGTTAATTTGATCGTCTAAACGCTCAAACTTTGCATGCGGATAACGAGCGATTAGCTCTTCGAAACGCTCTACAGTTAAATGCGCTTTTTCAATCGCGATTTTACGTAATGTCACATCGCGTTTAGTAACAGCGGCAGCTACAACATCCCATGCATTTTGTGTATCAAGATGTCCAACTGCTTCAAAAGACCAACCAGCCGCAACTGCATCAGGTACTTCCATTTGCGGGCAAATTAAAAATGGCTCTGCATCCTGAAATACCATTACTCCGAGTAAGCGTTCGTGCGGATCGCTATGGAATCCAGAAAAATAAAATACGTTATCAGGTGTAGTAATAAAAGCAGCGTCTAGTTGTTGCTCCTTTAAATAAGTTTGTAATAATTCAAGTTTTGTCATAGTAAATACCGCCTTTCAATTGTTCATTAATTACAAGGAAAAGCATATCAAAAAAAAGGATTTTCTGCATTGTTAGAGAAATAAATAATTGCGAGAAAGTTTTAAGGAGGATATTAACAATGAAAATTTCATATCATGGTCATTCAGTTGTAAAAATTGAAACGGAAGGGAAAACGATATTAATTGACCCTTTTATTAACGGCAACTCCCTTTGTGACTTAAAAGTTGAAGATCAACAGCCAGATGCTATTTTGTTAACACACGGTCATAACGATCATGTTGGCGATACGGTTGAAATTGCTAAGCAAAGTGGTGCGTTAGTCGTAGCGCCGAATGAACTGGCTGTTTATCTTGGCTGGCAAGGCATTAACACACATCCGATGCATATTGGGGGATCACGCCAATTTGATTTTGGCAAGGTGAAATTTACACAAGCATTCCACGGCTCTTCCTACGTAACAGAAAACAATGAAATTATTTATACGGGAATGCCAGGAGGGATTTTATTTACGGCAGCGGGCAAAACGGTTTATCATACAGGGGATACAGCTTTATTCTCGGATATGAAGCTGATTGGCGAGCGTCATCCGGTAGATGTTTTATTCATCCCAATTGGCGACAATTTCACAATGGGACCAGAAGATGCAGCTTATGCAGTATCGTTAATTAAACCGAAAATTGTTGTGCCGATTCATTACAATACGTTCCCACCGATCGAAGTAGACCCACAAATGTTTGTTAACTTAGTAGAAGATGCAAAAGTACAAGTATTACAGCCGGGTGAATATGTTAATTTCTAATGAATATGTTCCTTTATAAATAGGGATTATTTAAAAGTGTAAACGAAGTCATAACCTGGGCTTTATGTTTACGCTTTTTATTTTTTACAAGTAAAATGAAAGATATAATAAATATAATGAAATGAACCTAATAGTGTCTTTTTTTAAGGAATGGTAGCACCTTTTGTAAAATTTCGTAACCAATTGTAGAAATATGTTACACTATGTGCAGGAATGCAAGATGAGGAATAGGTGATAATGTGTCAACAAAACATGAGAAAATATTACAGTATATAGAGTCATTACCAGTAGGAGATAAAATTTCAGTACGACAAATTGCAAAAGAAATGCTAGTGAGCGAAGGAACGGCATATCGTGCGATTAAAGAGGCAGAAAATCGTCGTTTAGTTAGCTCTATTGAACGCGTGGGCACAATTCGTATTGAAAAGAAAAAGAAGGAGAACATCGAACGTTTAACATTTGCGGAAATTGTAAACATTGTAGATGGACAAGTATTAGGTGGAAAAGACGGTTTATATAAAACATTAACGAAATTCGTTATTGGGGCAATGAAATTAGAGGATATGATGCGTTATACAGACGCAGGAAGCTTGCTAATTGTTGGAAACCGTACACGAGCACATGAACAAGCTTTAACTACAGGTGCAGCTGTACTTATTACAGGAGGCTTCGATACGACAGATGAAAATAAGCGCCTGGCAGATAAGCTACAATTGCCGATTATTTCTACGAGCTATGATACGTTTACAGTAGCAACTATGATTAATCGTGCAATTTATGACCAGCTCATTAAAAAAGATATTTTATTAATTGAGGATATTTATATTCCAGTTGAGAATACAGCTGTTTTACGAAACGATCAAACGATTATGCATTTCCGTAAAAAAAATGCTCAAACAAGTCACGGTGCATTTCCAGTAGTGACAGCTCACAATAAATTAGTCGGGATGATTACATCAAAAGATGTGATTGGCAAAGATGATGATGAAGCGATTGAAAAAGTAATGACAAAAAACCCAATTGCTGCATCGATGAAAACAAGTGTTGCATCTGCGGGTCATCGTATGATTTGGGAAGGGATTGATTTAATACCAGTAGTGAATGACGACAACATTCTACAGGGAGTTATTAGTCGTCAGGACGTATTAAAAGCCATTCAAACAGCTCAGCGACAACCACAACATGGTGAAACGATTGACGATTTAGTGAAAAATGAGATGAAAGTAATGGGTGAGGAAGATGTTGTGGTAGAATTTACCGTAACACCGCAAATGACAAATCAATTTGGTGCACTTTCATACGGCGCCTTTACAACACTATTATCTGAAGTTGGTTCATTTGCATTAAAACGCCGTAAGCGCGGTGATGCTGTTGCGGAAAATATGACAGTTTACTTTATTAAGCCCGTACAAATGGAAAGTGTATTAATAGTGAAACCACGTATTTTAGATATGAGTCGTAAGTTCGTAAAAATGGATTTTGAAGTATTTAACGGTTCTGTACTCGTTGGAAAAGCGATGATGATGTTCCAACTGTTAGAGCGATAATGATGTATACAAAAAAGGGGCGTGCTAGTAGCGCCCCTTCCATCATTTTTTTATTTGTTTAATTCGTATTCTTCTTGCACGTATTTTCCTTCATGACGAGCACGTTTGTAATGATTGAGTGCCTGTCCAACACCAAATAAAATAAAGACAGCAGCTACCCCGTAACCTACAGCAGTAGGATAAATAATAGTTGCATTTAAACCAAAGAAAATTAAAAATATACCAATCGCCACACCAGCTTTAGCTGTGTACCATTTTTTTTGAATTGGTAGTGTTGAACGGAATTGTTTCGTTTTATAATAGAAGTACGCAACGAAAGATAAGATAATACCGGCAACGAATAAGTAATTTAATATATTCATGGTGAACCCCCCGTATTTTAAACAAAGCTGTTATTAATTGTAACGATTTTGGTGGGAAAATGCGAACGGAATTCACTGAGTCTCGGGAGGAATAATTTTGAAAAGACAAATCATTGACACAATTGAAAAATATGACCGCATTATTGTGCATCGTCATGTACGTCCAGATCCAGATGCGTATGGTTCGCAATTTGGTATTGCAGAGTTAATAAAACATAATTATCCGACTAAAGAGGTGTATACAGTTGGAGAGCACGATGCGTCTTTAACGTTTATGCGTACACCTGAAACAGTAGCGGATGAATTATTTGAAGGTGCACTTATTATCGTAACGGATACAGCAAATACAGAACGGATAGATGACAACCGCTATACAAAAGGTGATTTTTTAATTAAAATCGATCATCATCCAAATGATGACCAATACGGTGATTTATTATGGGTAGATACATCTGCAAGTTCTTGTTCAGAAATGATTTATGAGCTTTATGAAGAAGGAAAAGCATATAAAAACTGGTCTTTAAATGATGAAGGTGCACGATTATTATTTGCAGGCATTGTTGGTGATACAGGCCGTTTCCTATTCCCGAGCGCTACATTAAAAACGTTTGAAACGGCAGGTCATTTAATTCAATATAATTTTGACCGTAGTGCTGTTTATGATGGCATGTATGAAATGGAGCGAAAACTGCTTAACTTACAAGGCTACTTTTATCAAAACTTCGTAATTGATGAACACGGTGCAGCTTATATTAAAGTAACAAACGAAGTATTAAAATCGTTTAATGTAACACCGTCGGAAACATCTCTTTTAGTAGGCTCACTCGGTAATGTGAAAGGAATTTGTGCGTGGGTAATCTTTATTGAAGAGGGCAACACAATTCGTGTACGTCTACGTTCGAAAGGACCAATTATTAATGTATTGGCGAAGAAATATAATGGTGGTGGACATCCGTTAGCATCGGGTGCTTCTGTGAATTCGTGGGAAGAAGCAGATCGTGTAATTGAAGATTTACAAGAAATTTGTCGTAATTATCAATAATTTGGAGGAGGGGTGAAGATGGTTAGACCGATCGTTTATCCGCAAATACGGACAAGTGCCGATGTATTAAAAAGTACCATTCGTATGGAAACGCTCATCCCTTTTTTACAACAGCAAAAGGCAGAAGCTTGTGCAATTGTGAATTCAAGATTGTACGGGCTTTTGCCTTTTGTGCATGCTACACAACAGGCGGGCATTCATGCAGTCATTGGGTTATCAATACGTGTGCAATTTACTGAAAATGTTTCGCTTCCCCTTGTGTTATACGCTAAAAATCAAGCAGGCTATAAAAGTTTATTGAAAATTAGTAGCGCAGTAGCTATTCGGGAAGATGAGCTGTTACCGTGGCGCTGGCTAGCTGGTTATGCAAATGGCTGTGTAGCGATTGTTCCGGTTTTGGATGAGCAATGTAGCTGGCTACGCAGTGATGTACAATCGTTTTTACACGATTTAAAAGCATTATTTAAGGAAGAGTTGTATATAGGGGTTTCTCGTAAAATACAGGCAGCGCCAGAAGAGGAGCTAGCTGAGCAAGTAGCTAATACATTAGGCAGTACAATCATCGCACTACATGAAAGTACGTTTTTACACCCAGAAGATCACTTTGCATATGAAGTAGCTCGTGCCATTGATACGGGCGTAAAGCTTGGAGAGTCTTTGCAAGGAAATAAATCAAAGCATCAATTTGTGCCAACAGCAGAAGCTTTTTATGCCTTATTTAAAGATCGTGAACAATGGCTAGAAAATACAAGGGCGTTGCTGCTTAGTTGCCAAGTACATTTATCTTTCGGACAAACGTTCATGCCGAAGTTTCCACTTGCTGAAGGTGAAACAGCGGAGCAAGTGTTATATAAGCATGCAAGTGAAGGATTAACGTATCGACTGCAAACGAATGACATCCCAAAACACTATATAGAGCGCTTACAGTATGAGTTAAATATTATTAACGCTATGGGCTATGCTGATTATTTTTTAATTGTTGAAGATTTCATGCGTTTTGCAAGGGAAGCCAATATTTTAACAGGGCCTGGTCGTGGTTCGTCAGCGAGCTCATTAGTTGCCTATGCATTGCAAATTACACAAGTTGATCCACTAACATACGATTTACTATTTGAACGATTTTTAAATCCTGGACGTGTGTCATTACCTGATATTGATATTGATTTTGTTGATACACGTCGGCAAGAAGTCATTCAGTATGTGGCACAAAAGTACGGCAAGCAATATGTGGCACAAATTATTACGTTTGGTACATTATCAGCAAAGGCAGTAGCTAGGGACGTTGCACGTATGTTTAATTTTGACAGTGAAACGCTGGAGATGATTTCAAAATTAATTCCGAATCGTCAAGGGATTACATTAGCGCAGGCGTATGCGGAATCGCAAATGTTGCGTGAGTGGATTGGACAAGAGAAAATACGTGAGAAATGGTTTACTGCTGCAAAGAGTTTAGAAGGGTTACCCCGTAATGCTTCGACGCATGCAGCTGGCGTTGTACTCAGTCCTGTACCACTTGTAGAAGTCGTGCCGATTGAAGAGGGGCATGACGGTGTGTATTTAACCCAGTGGCCGATGCAAGAGGTAGAAAAAAGCGGCTTATTGAAAATGGATTTTTTAGGCTTGCGAAACTTAAACGTTTTAGAGCAAATGTGTCGCTCGATTCAATATACGCACGGCACAGCTATTAATTTAAATCGCATTCCAATGAATGATGCAAAAACATTTCAATTGCTCGCACAAGGGGATACGTCAGGTATTTTCCAATTAGAATCAGAAGGCATGCGCAATGCTCTGCGTGACATTCGTCCAACGCACTTTTTAGATATCGTCGCAGTAAATGCTTTGTATCGTCCAGGGCCAATGGAGTTTATTCCGGTATATGCGCGCCGAAAGCATGGAATGGAGCCAGTTGAAATGCCGCATCAAGTACTAGCGCCGATTTTGCAAGAAACGTACGGGATAATCGTTTATCAAGAGCAAATTCTGCGTATTGCTAATGTTTTTGCGGGCTTTACGATTGGAGAAGCGGATTTACTGCGTCGTGCGATAAGTAAAAAAGACCGAGACATTCTAGAAAAGGAACGAGCGCACTTTGTAAATGGCGCGCTCGGTCAAGGATATGATGCACAAACGGCAGAAGAAATCTATGCCTTAATTGTGCGATTTGCGGACTATGGATTTGCGAAAAGTCATGCAGTTGCTTACAGTATGATTTCCTATCAACTAGCTTATTTAAAGGCGAATTATCCGGTCAATTTTTACGCAGCATTACTAACAAATGCGACAGGCAATCAAGAAAAGCTAGCACAAATTTTATCGGAAGCAAAGCAGCGCGGCATTGAAGTGTTACCGCCATCGATTCATAAATCAGCGCGCCATTTTAAAGTGGAAAATGGTCGCATTCGGTTTAGCTTATCAGCGATTAAAGGCGTTCCACAACCGTTTTTACAAAAGTTAATACGTGTCCGAGACGAACGAGGGCAACCTTTTGAAGATTTATTTGATTTAGCTGTATCATTAAGTGCTACAACATTTAATCGAAAAGTAATAGAACCACTTATAAAAGCGGGTGCTTTAGATGATTTCGGTCGTGACCGAGCTATCCTTCTAGCAACAATAGAGGCAGCTGTAAAACAAGCAGAACTCGTAAGACCAACTGAGGAAGAAAGTTTATTTTCCGATTCATTTTTCGCCTTTGGAAAACCGAAACATGTACAAGTTGAACCGATGCCAGAAAAAATAAAGCTACAATTTGAAAAAGAAGTACTAGGTTTTTATTTATCAGAACATCCTATTACAAAGCTTCGTCAGCAAGGTCCACAAGTAAATGCAACGATCCAGACGATGCGTACGATGCGAGCAAATAGCTTTGTAAAATGCATCGGTGCTATAACGGAAGTCCGCCAATTACGCACGAAAAAAGGGGAGCTCATGGCGTTTGCTCAGTTGGAAGATGAATTTGGTACGATTGCATTAACGCTATTCCCAAAAGAATACAACCAAGTAGTTGGTAGATTAAAAGAGGATGTTTTTGTTTACGTAGAAGGCTACCTTGAATCCCGATTCAATAAACTACAGCTAAAAGTAAAGCAATTGTTTATTCAAACTCATAATGAGTAAAAAATATTATTGAAAGTTTCAAAATATATATCAAAAGGCTAGCATTCTAATAGGGATTGATTTCCGTTCTGGCTGGACGCTTTCCTGGGGGCACGGCTCCAACTAATTTTTTTCGGGAAACTCCCGAAAAAAATGGATTTTCCGCACGTGCTTATCCCCAAGGAGTCGCCAGCCGCCACTCCAATCAACTAGCTAAAAAATGATTTTGCCATTCAAAAAATTATAGTGAAGAGTCAATAAAGTCGCATTACTTTTTCATGAAGGAAAAGAATAGAATAGAACGCTCTTTATTAAAGCATAAAGAAGGATTCGCTTTTGCCGTAGCGCGGCACAGCCACAGGAGCCGGAGTGGGAACTAGCGTATCTTTCCAACGCTAGTTCCTGCTCTGCTCCTGACGCTACGCTT
>JBJEFO010000249.1:0-2820 GCA_051874135.1 Lysinibacillus sp. | reverse complement strand
CGTTGAAGGAAGCGGTTCAGCAATATTGCTCGAATGTAATTCTAACATTTAACTCTCATATCATTAGCCTAATTACAATTAATCTCTATAAAAAAATGCAAGAATCTATTACATATATCCATACACCATTAAAATTCTTTACATATACTGAACTAACTTGTATTCAAAGGAGGTGTAAAAATGGGCTCAGGCGGTTATCAAGGCGGTTATCAAGGTGGTTGTCAAGGTGGTGGCTATGGCGGCTATGGTTTCGGATCAGGTTTTGCTTTATTAGTAGTGCTATTTATCCTATTAATTATTGTAGGCGCTACTTTCTTCAATCATGGTTACTAGTTCAATATACAGTAAATGATGTAAATTATATAACTTAATTACTCCACAACCTAATTCCTCTAACATCTCTCTAAAGAAATCACCTCTTTAATAAAAGGGGTGATTTCTTCATTTTTGGGGTGCCAGGGAAGTACCACCTTTGTACCGGGTACGTACCACCGTCACTGGATTTCATCGATTAAACTTTGCAGCTCTTCTTTTGAAAAATCATACGTTTCTAAACAGAAGTGACATTGCGTTTCGATTTGGCCCATTTCATCAATCATATCTTGAATTTCTTGTGCACCTAAACCGATAATCGCTGAGCTGTAGCGTTCTTTAGAGCATTGACATTGGAATTTTACCGGCATCGAGCTAAGAATTTGCACAGCACCTTCTTCGCCAAGTACGACTTCTAAAATTTCTTCTGGCGTCATGCCTTTTTCAATCATTTTTGATACAGGCTCGATACTTGCTAAATGCTTTTCAAGAATATCTATTGTTTCTTCTTCACAGCCCGGCATGATTTGTAAAATGAAGCCTCCTGCTGCAAGGACTGTGTTATCTGGATTTACAAGTACACCAAGTCCTACTGATGAAGGCACTTGCTCACTTGTTGCGAAATAGTACGTGAAGTCCTCTGCAATTTCGCCCGATACGATTGGTGTTTGACTTGAGAACATATCGCGTAAGCCAAGGTCTTTTACAACTGTAATGAAACCTTCATTCCCAACACCTGCGCGAACATCTAATTTGCCGTGCTCGTTTAAATCGAAGTGTACTTGGCCGTTTTGTACAAAACCGCGCACGTCTCCATTTGCATCTGCATCGATTACCATTGAACCGATTGGACCGTTCCCCTCGATTTTTACTGTTAATTTATCATCACCTTTTAACATTGCACCCATCATAACAGTCGCTGTCATCGAACGCCCGATTGCAGCTGATACGACTGGCCAAGTGTTATGACGACGTTGTGCCTCCGCTACCGTTGCAGTCGTACGTGCCGCAAACGCACGGACTTGTCCATTAAAACCAATTGCTCTTACTAAATAATCACTCATACTGTAATTCTCCTTACTTTCCTGTTTACGGAAGTGGATTTCATTAGAAAAACACATTTCGCGCAAAATAGCGCGAAATGATGTCGCATCTTTGTGGATTTCCTTGAAAACTTACACTTTCCTATCCACTAAAAAATGCAACAAACGAGTGGCATCTAACAGCACCAACTCGCCTGTTACATTTAGATTTATAAATCAAATCCACTTAAAACTATCATTAAACCCTCCATAATATAAATGAAATAAATAGAAAAGGGCAAGTAAAATGTTTTATACTCAGGGCTTAGCCGCAAATCCGCGCAGTGCCTTTCCCCATTCCAAATAATAAGCATATGCGAGACTTTTTCAGATATGCCTATGCTTTTGCAGCGTTTTACTACATACTTGCTTCTAAATAAGCTCTAAAGCTCGTGACCTTTGTACACTCAATTAAGTTTATTCGTAAAAGTTTTAGCGTTTCTTCTTGTGATTTAATAGCCTCTTTGGAACGTAAGTCTTGAATCCATCCCCAAATATTCTCTAATCGCCTCTTCAAAAAATAAAACTCAAGGGCATCCAAATCCAATTCATTCGACGATATATATTGTCTATAGAAAGACAAAAATGGCTCGGCTCTTTGCCCTGTGACATGCAAAATTAAGTCCTGTTCTGGCGGGGCGAGAATAGCACATTCCCAATCAATGAGCTTAATATGTTTACTCTGTATCATATTCCAGTAATGCGCATCACCGTGGCATAATACGTATTGCTTTGGTTTTTTTTTCAACGTATTTGCTAAATATTTCATTCTTTTAATATTGTCTAGCAAATAACTCGTAAAAGGTTTTACAATCCGTAACACGGCATCATGTTTTGACAGCAAATCGTTTTTAATAAACTTATATAAAGAACGGCAAAATCCAATATCAAAATTTTCCTGAGGTAGTTGTTTAATTAAATGCGTAGGCACATCCTCTGTACTACGATGAAGTGTCCCTAGTATTTTAGCAATTTCATTAACTTGCCCAAGTTTTAACGGACTATTGCCAATCGTATACCCGTCAATAAACGCAGATAGCACATAAACCGTATCTTCATCATCACATGAATACATTTCGGTATTCGTTAAAATAGGTTTCACTACATGTTTTTTTAATACCGTATGACCATGTAGCCATTCCACAATCGGCATATATTGATCAATCGCATTGATCCATTTAGTAGATGAAGATCTTTTCTTATCATACACTTTTAAGAAATACTTTTGATCATCATCTGAAATTAAATAAGCAAGGGCAGACCACCCACCTGCATGCCGTACAATTCGCTTTGCGTGAATATTGTAATGTTCTTTTAAAATAGCTCGTATTTTCCTCTCCCTATCCATTACGTTCCCCATTCCCTATAAGTCTTTATTGCCATTCTATTCGAGGGAACACGTAACCATTTAGGGATTGTTCATTTT
>JBJEFO010000248.1:0-2833 GCA_051874135.1 Lysinibacillus sp. | reverse complement strand
TAATTAGCTTTTGAAAAAGGAAGAAACACTATGCAAGGAATTTGTGCAAGCTTCTAAAAGTCTTCGTAAATAATTCTCATAACCATAAAAAAGAGGCTGCCCCTAAGTAACTTTTTAGTTACTTAGGAGGCAAGCCTCTTCATCATTATTATTTTGCAGCTTGATAACGTTTTTCTACTTCATCCCAGTTTACAACGTTCCAGAAGCTAGCAATGTAGTCTGGGCGACGATTTTGGTAATGTAAGTAGTAAGCATGCTCCCAAACGTCCAATCCTAAAATTGGTGTTTTGCCTTCCATGATTGGAGAATCTTGGTTTGGTGTGCTAGAAATTTCTAATTCACCATTATTTACTGATAACCAAGCCCAACCTGAACCGAAACGAGTAGTTGCCGCTTTTGCGAACTCTTCTTTGAAGTTTTCGAAGCTACCAAATTTTGCATTGATTGCAGCAGCTACTTCACCAACAGGCTCTCCGCCACCGTTTGGAGATAAGATTGTCCAGAATAATGTATGGTTAGCATGTCCACCACCATTGTTGCGTACAGCAGTACGAACAGCTTCTGGTACAGCATCTAAATTAGCGATTACTTCCTCTACACTTTTCGCTAAAAGCTCATCGTTTCCAGCAAGTGCATTGTTTAAGTTTGTCACGTATGTGTTGTGATGCTTTGTATGGTGGATGTTCATAGTTTGTGTATCGATATGTGGCTCAAGAGCGTCGTATGCATAAGGTAATTGTGGTAATTCAAATGACATTAGATATTCCTCCTAAAATAAAATTGAGTATGTAACTGAAAATACGCCTCAAAGCGTATTTTAGTCGCTATGTTAAGATTAACAAACATTCCTAACTCATTCAAACAAAACGCATCAATTTATAGCACTTTAAATAAAAAATAAACAATCATAAAAGTCTGAACAATAAACTTAGCGGCCGCACCTGAAATAAAGCCAATCACCGACCCAAAACCAATCGTAAACGCTTCTTTCAACGATTTTCGATGAACCAATAATTCTGCAACAATCGCCCCTATAAATGGACCGACAATAATCCCGACAACCGGAATCAAAAACGGACCGACCAAAATACCAATCGTGCTTCCCCAAACACCAGCCCGACTTCCTCCATATTTCTTCACGCCAATCATATTCGCAACATAGTCAGCCAAAAATAAAAGTAAGACAAACATTCCTTGCACTAACCAAAAGAACCATCCGAAATGGTCGAATGTAAATAACAAACCATACAACAAAATACCGCCGATAATAAAGAGAACGCTCGGTATAATTGGATAAATCAAACCAATAAAGCCAACGACAAACATCAAAATAATCACTATCCAATAAATTGTCTCTAACATACTTTTCCCCTTCACTCATCCTATAATTTGTTTATTCTATTATACGAATTCCCCCTTCCTTAGGTTTCAAATCAACTATTGTGAATACGACAAAAAACATCCCCGCCAAAGACGAGGATGTTTACTTAATATAGCTCAACCTATACGGCGCTAACCGAGGTGTTTTCGTTTTTCTATCTATATCTGTATTTGCTGTCTCCAAGAACTGTTTCAGCAATGTTAACAGCGTGATCACCGATTCGCTCTAAATTACTTAAAATATCGACGAATACGATGCCACCTTTTACGCTACACTTATTGTCCGTAATACGAGCAATATGTTTCTTTCGTAAAGACTTTTCTAATTCATCAATTTTACGCTCTTGTTTTAATACTTTAATAGCCAAATCTTTTTCATGATGATCCAATGCTTCTAGTGCATCGGAAACAGTTGAAAGTGTCAGCGAGAACATCTCATTCAGATCTTCCATTGCTGAACCAGATAAATCGGCCTTGTTATTAAATTGATAAGAAGTCAACTCGACAACATTTTCCATATGATCGCCAATTCGTTCAATATCTCGGACAGTATCTACCAGAATCGCATGACGCTCTGATTCTTGGTTTGATAAAGAGCGAGAAGAAAGCGTGACTAAGTAATCTGTAATTTTGCGGTCCAGATTATTAATAGCCTCTTCCAATTGCAATGCTGTATCTGCATGTTTCTGCGATTTTGTCTTAATGTATTCACGTGATTCTTCCAAACCTTTAATCGCAAATTGTCCCATACGGATTACTTCTTCCTTAGCCGATCCTAAAGCAATGGCAGGTGATTGTTCGATGAAAATCGGATCTAAATGCTGTGCTTTGTAATCGACAATTGAATCTTCCCCCGGAATAAGCTTCGTCACTATATACGCTAAGAAGCCAATGAACGGGAATTGGATAATCGTATTTGTTACGTTGAACATACCGTGTGCAGTAGCAATTGTCATTTTAGGATTTAAATCCAGTGTAAGTTGAACCCACTCAACAATGTTTGTGAATAACGGTAAAATCAAGATGAAAATCAAAGCACCAATCACATTGAATAACACATGCGTTATGGCTGCTCTTCTTGCTGCCACCGATGCACCGATTGAAGCTAAAACAGCTGTAATTGTCGTTCCTATATTATCCCCAAATAATACCGGTAACGATCCTTTCAAATCGATTAAGCCTTGTGAAAATAGCTCTTGCAGAATACCGATTGTCGCACTAGAACTTTGTACAATTAATGTGAAAATCGTTCCAACCGCTACACCCAGCACTGAGTTATCACTCATCATCACTGTGAAATCTCTAAATTCTTGTAATGCTCGCAACGGCTTCATGCCATCGCCCATTAATTCCAAACCAAAGAAAAGTGCTCCAAAACCAAAGATAATTTGGCCTATGTTATGTACCTTTCTATTCTTGAAGAAAAATAATAAAACGGCACCGACTGCGATAA
>JBJEFO010000247.1:0-12453 GCA_051874135.1 Lysinibacillus sp. | reverse complement strand
AAACAATCGTTTCGGGCTTTTTTTAATGTATAGAAAAGTATAAAGATTCTATTATAAATGTTGAGGTTTCTGTACAATGACGAAAAATAAAATGCACAACATCACCTAATTTACTATGCTTGAATTGTCGAGAAACAAGTTGTAAAGGTGAGTTGTGCTTTATGAGTTTTAACATGGAATTACCCGGATTAAAAGGTTTAAATATGGAAAAAATGATTGAACAAGAAAATCGGTACAACCATATTCATATGTACACTTTCATGCTCGTATGGATTTACTAGGAATTAGTTTAGGCAAAGCTTATGTGAATATATTGCTTGACCTTACCGTTACGTAAAGCTCTATATTAAAGTAGGGGGTGACTTATGTATATTCATGAACTAGCAAAATTATCAGGTGTGAGTACAAGAACACTCCGCTATTACGATGAAATTGGCTTGCTCGTTCCGTTAAAGAAAGAGGATACCGGATATAGAGTGTATAATCAAGAGCAGATTGATCGGCTGCAACAAATTTTATTTTATCGAGAGTTGGATATGCCACTGGCGCAAATTAAAGAGATTTTGGATTCGGAGAAATTTGAACAGCTAGAGAGTTTACGTCATCATTATGAGGCACTTTGTCAAAAGCAACAGCATTTAAACCGATTACTTGAAACAGTTACATTGACGATTCAATCAATTGAGGAGGGAATAATTATGACGAATGAACAAAAGTTTGAAGCATTTAAACAGCAAGTAATAGATGACAACGAGAAGAAATACGGAAAAGAAGCTCGTGAAAAGCATGGAGAGGAATCCGTACTTGCTTCTTACGGTATGATGAAAAATATGACCGAAGAGCAATATGAAGCGGCACAACAGCTTGAAAGAATGCTTTTAGAACGTTTAGGAGAGGCGATGGAGGAGGGTGATCCAACATCCGAACTCGCTTTAGAGGTAGCTGAGCTTCATAAGCGCTGGCTAAGCTTTTATTGGCCGAAGTATACAAAAGAGGCTCATGCAGGATTAGCTCAAATATATTTAGCAGATGAGCGCTTTATAGAATATTATGATTCACGAGTTGCACCAAATGCTACGCAATTTTTAACGGCGTGCATTACACATTTTGCAAAATAAAACAAGCGCTCCGAAATTTATCGGGGCGCTTTAAATGTTAAAAGAACAAATAATTAATAAGTAAACCGACTGCTAATAAAAAGCCAAACATTGTGTTTGTCTGTGCTGTAAATTTCATTGCAGGCATCACTTCTAGCGGTTCTTTTTTATGACGGAAAATATCGATTGCCTTAATCGGCTTTGGAAGGCTTAATAACACGATAAGAGCCCAATATGTAATATCTTCAATAATGACTAAACCTACAATCCATAAGTACGAGATGATAAAGAAGAGCGATAAAATATACACAGCATTGTGACGACCAACTAAAATAGCCATCGTTTTACGGCCGCCTTCCGTGTCACCAACAATATCCCGAATATTATTGGATAACATAATAGCCCCAACTAAAATCATACTTGGTACGGATAGTAAAATAGCCTCTAGCGTTATCGTTTTAGTTTGGATAAAGAATGTAATTAATACAATCCCCATGCCCATAACAGTACCTGATACGAGTTCTCCAAACGGTGAGTAAGCGATTGGATACGGACCACCTGTATATAAATAACCGATTAACATACATACTAGTCCAACGGTTGCTATCCACCAAGAACTCATTGCACAAATATAAATGCCTAAAAGCAGGGCTATACCGTAAAAGCTTAGCGCAATTGCCATAATCGTACTCGGTGCTACACCATGACGAACAATGGTACCACCAATTCCTACAGAATGTTCATTATCGAGACCTAATTTATGATCATAATACTCATTAAACATATTTGTTGCTGCTTGAATAAGCATACTAGCTGCAAGCATGGCAAAAAATAAAGGAAAGTTAATCGTTTCCCCCTCAATCGTTAATGCAATTGTTGTCCCTAAAAAGACAGGTACGAATGACGCAGTTAACGTATGTGGACGTGTTAAATGCCACCATACTTTAAAGCTCCTATCTGCTTCAATGACTTTAGTCATGTTTATATTTCTCTCCTTCAACTAAACTCTATTATTTCATTTTAAACGAGTAACAACAAAAAGCATAGAGATGCACCTTTCTCGTACAGGTTTAAGAGAAAAAGTGATATGATAGTATAGATATTGTTTAATAATGTACGATAGCAATCAAAGCTTATTACTTGAGTTTAAATTGCAAAGACGGAGGTAATTTTCATGCATCATAAGTGGTACAACGCCACTGAAGTAGAAGTGGGCTCTTTGAACTCAAAGCACCATTTTTATATGGAAACAATTGAGGTTAGTCGATTATCTGCGCTTGCCTTTTTTGCAGCGGGTGAGAAATATAAAGGCAAACGCTATTTTTGGCAAAATCGAGAGAAAACTTTTACATTAGTAGGTTTAGGACACGCTTATACAATTGAAAACAATGCAGGGCAAATGCGTTTTGATGAAGTAGAGCAACAATGGAAAAAGTTGACAAAAAATATTGTTAAGGAAGAAGATTTACAGCCGATTTTATTTGGTGGATTTACATTTGACCCACAAAATAATGTAACAGGAGAATGGGTAAACTTCCCGCAAAGTTTTTTTGCTGTAGCAACGTTCCAGTTAATTATCCGAGCTGATAAAGCATATGTAAGTATTCATTATATTACGGACAATGAAGAAAGTGCGCAGGCTTTTGAACAGTTGCGAAAAGAGCGTGATCATTTAATTCACGCGGCACAAGTAAAAGAAGTAAAAACATATAGTAAACCTGTAATGACAAGTTATGAAGAGCCTTATAAAGAGGAATATTTACAATCGATTAAACACGTGACAAATCGTATAAAAGCACACGAGGCACAAAAGGTTGTCATTGCTCGTTCATTAGCTTTGCAATTTGAAAAATCAGTTACATCACAACAAATTTTATCGCACGTTATTCATGAACAACCAGAAAGCTATTTATTTGGTTTAGAACATAAGGAGATGCTGTTCTTCGGCGCATCACCCGAACGTTTAGTAAAAGTAGAGGACGGACAAGCATTTTCATCATGTGTAGCAGGATCCATTCGTCGTGGTCAGACGGCTGATGAAGATGAACAATTGGGACAGGCGTTGTTAAATGATGAAAAAAATCGTGGAGAGCATCATTACGTAGTGGAAATGATTACGGATACGTTTAAGAAAAACTGTAAGAGCATAAAAGTACCAAGTCAACCTAAACTACTTAAAATTCGAGATATTCAGCATTTATACACACCAGTAGAAGGCATATTAAATGGAGAAGCGACGATTTTACAGCTTGTGAAGCATTTACATCCGACACCAGCGCTTGGCGGGGTACCACGAAAAGAAGCGATGGACATGATTCGCACGTTTGAGCCGATGAATCGCGGGCTCTATGCAGCGCCAATCGGTTGGATTGATGCAGATGGCAACGGTGAATTCGCAGTCGCAATTCGTTCGGCTGCCTTACTAGGTAATCGTGCCTTTTTATATGCAGGTGGAGGAATTGTAGAAGATTCTACCCCACAGTCGGAATATGAGGAAACATTAGTTAAATTCCGTCCGATGTTACGCGCTTTAGGAGGAAAATTAAGTGAGTGAACGTGAAATATTATCAAACTATGTATATACAATCGTTGCTAGCTTAGTACAAAATGGTGTCGAACAGGCTGTAGTTAGTCCAGGATCTCGCTCAACGCCACTTGCTTATGCATTTGCACATACAAAAGAAGTGGAAGTGTTTCGCCAAGTAGATGAACGTGCAGCAGCGTTTTTTGCATTAGGTCTTGCAAAGTCGACAGGAAAACCGGTTGTTTTGTTATGCACATCAGGAACAGCGGCAGCGAATTATTTTCCAGCGATTGTGGAGGCAAAATATGCCCGTGTACCGTTAATTGTTATGACGGCGGATCGTCCGCATGAACTGCGTGAAGTTGGAGCACCACAAGCGATTAATCAAATTCATTTATACGGAGAGCAAGTAAAATGGTTTGCGGAGTTTCCGATTCCAGATGACGCAAAAGCGACATTACCATTTATCGAGCGCCATACAGCACGTGCTGTTGCGATTGCAAAGAGTGCACCTTATGGACCTGTACATCTAAACGTACCGTTCCGTGAGCCGCTACTTATCGATTTTTGTGATTTGCCGAAGCTTCGTTATCAGGGCAACATATTAAATGACTGTTCATTAAGTGATGAAGCGAAACATGTTTTACAAAATAAGATAACGGAAACATGTAAAGGTATTTTTATTGTCGGTGAGCTTGCACTAAATACAGATATGGATCATGTATGGGCACTTATTAGACGCGCAAAGTGGCCTGTGATTATAGAAAGCCTGTCAAATATGCGCGGCAATATTCCAGAAGACTGTCTGCCATATGTCATTTCAACATATGATGCGATTTTGAAAAATGCAGCGTTTAAAAAGGCGGTAGCTCCTAATACAGTTATTCGTTTTGGTGCGCAGCCAGTATCAAAATTCTTGTCGATATTTATTACAGATTCAATTCCGGAAAACTATATTATTGTCGATGAAGATCCAATGTTCCGTGATTCAACAAGCATAGCGACAAACTTTATTCACGCTAAAATTGATAAGTCGCTCGCTAATTTAGCTATTGAAAGTAATATCGATGCGTCCTATGTAGCGTTATGGCAACAGGCACAACAAACAGCACTCGGGCATATTGAACACTATATTAAAAACGAGTATGATGAAGGCGCACTAGTAGGCGAGATGTTGCAGGCTATTCCACAAGCGAGTGATGTATTCACTTCAAATAGTATGCCGATTCGAGATATAGATACGTTTTATATGCCTTCCGAAAAGGATATTCGCATTATCGCAAACCGTGGTGCAAACGGTATTGATGGTGTCGTTTCAACAGCGTTGGGCTATAGTGCGGGTAACAGACGTCATGCGTACTTATTAATAGGCGATTTAGCGTTTTTACATGATAGTAATGCCTTTTTAGCAACACGTTATCAAACATGTGAGCTAACGATTATTGTCATGAATAATGATGGAGGTGGTATTTTCTCTTATTTACCACAATCAACAGTTGAACATCATTATGAAGATTTATTTGGTACACCAACTGGTTTAACGTTTGAGCATGTTGCAGCAATGTATGATTTACATTATACGAAAGTAACAGAGCCTCATACATTTGTAGAAGCGATTCAAACACCGAATGAAAAGCCAGTTCGTTTAATTGAAGTATTCACTAATCGCCATGAAAATGTAGCGACACACCGAAAGCTATGGCAAGCGATTAATAAGGAGTTAGATGCATGGCTACAATAAACGCACTCGGTATCAAAGTTCATGTAGAAGCGTGGCATGAGGAGCAGGAAGAAACAATTGTCATGCTACACGGTTTTACCGGTTCAACAAAAACGTGGGAACACGTAGCTAGCATGTTGCCACAGTACCGAATTATTGCGATTGATTGTATCGGACATGGACAAACGGAAAGCCCAAAGGATTATACATTATATAAAATGGATCATCAGTTAGCTGTGTTGGAAGAGGTTTTTGAAGCACTTCAATTAACTAGCTTTACACTGATTGGTTATTCCATGGGGGGACGTATTGCACTTAGTTATGCAGTAAAATATCCGGGGCGTGTGCAAACACTCATTTTAGAAAGTGCCTCACCTGGACTGCGGACAGAGCAAGAGCGAAATGTCCGAAAAGAAGCAGATGATGCACTGGCAAATAAAATAGAAGCAAATGGTGTGGTAAGTTTCGTCAATGCGTGGGAAAATATTCCGCTTTTCGCTTCACAAAAACGATTGCCACAACATATTCAGCAGGCGATAAGAGAAGAGCGATTACAGCAAAATGAGCAAGGATTAGCAAATAGCTTAAGAGGCATTGGGACAGGGATGATGCCACCAATGTGGGATAAATTACATACATTATCGTTTCCTGTTACATTAATTACCGGATCGCTCGATACAAAATTTGTAGATATTGCCCGGGAAATGACGACGTTCATCCCAAAAGTTCGACATTTAACAGTAAACGACGTCGGTCACGTAATTCATGTGGAAAATCCGCCAGAGTTTGCTACAATAGTAAAGGAAACGATTTCATTAAATCCAAATAGGGGGACTATATAATGACAACACGTCAATGGACTTCATTACATACTTATGAAGATATTAAGTATGAGTTCTATAACGGGATCGCAAAAATTACGATCAACCGTCCAGAAGTGCGTAATGCATTCCGTCCGAAAACGGTTATGGAAATGATCGACGCATTTTCACGTGCACGCGACGATAAAAACGTTGGTGTAATTATTTTAACAGGTGAAGGCGAGCATGCATTCTGCTCAGGCGGCGACCAAAAAGTGCGCGGCCATGGTGGTTATGTAGGTGATGACGAAATTCCACGCTTAAACGTATTAGATTTACAACGTTTAATCCGTGTTATTCCAAAGCCAGTCGTAGCGATGGTTGCTGGTTATGCAATCGGAGGCGGTCACGTATTACACGTAGTATGTGACTTAACAATCGCAGCGGATAACGCTCGTTTTGGACAAACTGGACCAAAAGTAGGCTCATTTGATGCAGGATACGGTTCTGGCTATTTAGCACGTATCATTGGACATAAAAAGGCACGTGAAATTTGGTACTTATGCCGTCAATACGATGCACAACAAGCACTTGATATGGGCTTAGTTAACACAGTTGTTCCTTATGAGCAATTAGAAGACGAAACAGTTCAATGGTGTGAGGAAATGCTACAAATGTCTCCAACTGCGCTACGTTTCTTAAAAGCAGCAATGAATGCAGATACAGACGGCTTAGCAGGTCTTCAACAAATGGCTGGTGACGCTACACTTCTTTATTACACGACTGATGAAGCAAAAGAAGGTCGTGATGCATTCAAAGAGAAACGTCAACCAGACTTCGGTCAATTCCCACGTTTCCCTTGATGAGTTAGATGTGCTGTACTATAAGTGAATACTTATAGTACGGCTTTTTTTAGTGGATAAGAAAGTATAAGTTTTCAAGGAGATCCACAAAGATGCGACATCATTTCGCACTATTTGGCGTAAAATGTGTTTTTGTAAATCGAATAGATTTAATAGCAAAGAGCTGAAAGGAGTATAAAAATGCAGCCAAACTGGTTATTACAGCGTAGTTATTTAACACCAGAGCGTATTGGGCTACGTTTCGGACAACAGAGCTGGACATTCAAGCAACTATATGAGCGAGCTGAACAGGTAGCCGAGCAACTAGTAACCTATCATTTAAAGGCAGGGGATCGTGTTGCAATTTTAGCAGCTTCGACACCAGATTTAATACATATTATTTATGGCTGTATGCATGCTCAAATTGAAATCGTGTTTTTAAATACGAGACTGTCATCATATGAACTTGATTACCAAATTAAAGATGCTGAAGTAAGATTAGTACTAGCAGATGAACAATATTTACAGCGTGTGAAAAATCATCGTGTGTTATCATTCAAGGCATTGTTTGAAAGTAAGGGAACGGCTTATACATTTGCAACTGAATGGTCGGAGCAGCAAACGATTTCGATTATGTATACTTCGGGTACAACAGGCTTTCCAAAAGGTGTAAGACAAACTGTTCAAAATCATAGCTCTAGTGCGATTAGCTCTGCTTTAAATTTAGGTTTAACAGACAAGGATATTTGGTTATGCTGTGTACCAATTTTTCATATTAGCGGTTTTTCGATTTTAATGCGCTCGTTATTATATGGAATGGAAGTACGCTTATATGAAAAATTTGATGCTGAAAAATGTGCATTAGAAATAGCACAAGGTGAAGTAACGAAAATTTCAGCTGTTGCAACGATGCTAGAACAAATTTTAACATATATGGAGCAACATCATTTAAAGGCACATACGAACTTTGAGACAGCTTTAATTGGCGGCGGTCCAGTACCAGTTCGCTATTTAGAACGTGCAATGCAGCTAAATATCTCGGTTTCACAAACATATGGTATGACAGAAACAGCTTCACAAACAGCGACTCTAAGTAATGAAGATGCGATGAAAAAGCTAGGTTCAGCAGGTAAACCGCTATTTTTCAATCAAATCCGTATTAAAAATGTTACAAAGCCTGGCGAAGAAGGTGAGATTTGTATTCGTGGACCACATGTCACACCAGGATATATTGGTCGTTTTAAAGACCGAATTGTATCGGAGGATGGCTGGCTGATGACAGGAGATATCGGTTATTTAGATGAGGATGGTTATTTATATGTCATCGATCGACGTGCTGATTTAATCATTTCTGGCGGTGAAAATATTTATCCAGCGGAAATTGAAAATGTGTTAATGGCGCATCCGGATATTAAAGAAGCCGGTGTTTGCGGAATAGAGGATAAAACCTGGGGGCAAGTGCCTATCGCATTTATTGTGCTAAAACAGCAAATGACAGAACAACAAGTAATGAATTTTTGTAAGGAACGATTGGCATCATATAAATTGCCAAAGCAAATACATTTCGTTCATGAACTCCCTCGAAGTGGAGCTAATAAACTATTAAGAAGAAAATTAAAAGACATGTTGTAAAAAAAGGGGCTGCCCGCTCAGGACGCCCCTTTTAACTTTATTTCAGCGCTGTTTTTAACGCTTCCATATTTTTCTCCATTAACGTAAAGTATGTTTCACCGTTTTTAATATCATCCGCTGTTAGTACACTTAAGTTGTGTAAAATTAACGAATCGGCACCTACTTCATTTTGGATTACTTCTGTTAAATTAGATGATACGTTTTGTTCAAAGAAAATATATTTAATATTTTCCTTTTTCGCTAAGTCTACGATTTTCGTTAACTCTTTTTGCGATGGTTCGCTTTGTGAATTAAGACCAGCTATCGGTACTTGAGTGAAACCGTAATGACCTGCAATATAGCCGAATGCTGCGTGAGATACGAAGAATGTTTTTTGTGTTGTTTGTGCAGCCATTGCTTCAAAGTTAGCATGTAATTCTTTTAATTCAGCAACAAGAGCTTCATAGTTTTTAGTAAATAAAGCTTCCTGTTCAGGCATCGCAGCAACTAATTCATCTTTAATAACAGCTGCTAAATCTTGAGAGATAACTGGTGATAGCCAAACGTGTGAATCGTGTCCATGACCTGAATGATCGATTAATAAATCACTAGCTTCTCCTTCGTGCTCATGTTCTTCATGAGATTCAGTTTCATGATCGTGGTCATCTTCTTCGCCTTCAGCATGTACGTGACCAGTTGAAATATGTAGCTTCTCTTCACTTACATGATCCGCTGTTGCTACTAATTTAACATGTTCATTTGCTAGTGTATCTTTCGCTTTTTCAACAAATCCTTCAAGCCCTAATCCGATATAGAAAAATATATCAGCATCTGCTAATGTCATCATATCTTTTTGTGTTGGCTCAAATGTATGCTCATTTGCCCCGGGAGGATAAATAGATGAAACATCTACGTATTCACCGCCGATGCGTTCAGCAAAGTATTGTAGGGGGTATACTGTTGTATAAATAGATAATTGCTCTGTAGATTGTTCAGTTGTTTCTTTATCCGTTGTTGCATTGTCATCTCCACCACAAGCAGCTAAAATAACGGCAACAATAGACAATAGGAACAATGATAAAAACTTTTTCAAGATGTTCACCTCTTAATTGTAATTGTTACGATTTAAATTCAACATGGATAATCATACACGAATCATTTATAAAATACAATAAAAATAACCTTCGAAATTATTTTTTTTTCGAAGGCCATTTTTCTGGAACTGGATCAAAGCCACCAGGATGTAACGGTTGGCATTTTAAAATCCTTATTGTTGTTAAAATTAATCCTTTAATTGCCCCATGTTTCTGGAATGCTTCTAACCCGTAACTTGAACAAGTTGGGTGGAAGCGACAAGAAGGAGGTGTCATTGGCGAAATAAATTTACGATAAAATTGAATGAGCCAAATAAATGGATGTTTCATAATATGTCATCTACTTTCTGATGAACTTGTGTTAAGATAAAATCTTCTTTACACTCATGTACAAATAATTCATCTTCTCTATTATATAGGTAAAAAAATATTTTTTGTGCAACAATGTCTTGAACATATTAAAATAATGATTTTGGAAAATTCGAAAATTATCCATTTTAATATGTTGTTGAAATATGTATAATAACAATTGATAATGATTTTCATTTATCAAAACATTTCAATGAGGTGATAGTATGGCAGAAAAAACATTAGACAAACAATTAAATGAGTTAGTAGCAACATGGTCAGTACTTTACACGAAGCTACATAACTATCATTGGTATGTAAGCGGCCCGTCATTCTTTACATTACATACAAAATTTGAAGAATTATATAACGAAGTAACATTAAACTTAGATGAGGTTGCTGAACGTATTTTATCAAAAGGCGGCAAACCAGTTGCAACACTGAAAGAGCACTTAGAGCTGTCACATGTAAGTGAGGCAGCGGGCAATGAATCAGCAGAAGAAATGGTACAAACGACTATTGATGATTTTAAAAAAGTAATGGATGCTTTAAAAGAGGCGATGGAAACGGCAGCTGAAGAAGGCGATGATCGTACAGAAGACTTATTAAATGCAAATTATCAAAGTCTAGAAAAACATGCTTGGATGCTTTCAGCGTTCTTAGGGAAATAATGAAGTCGTAATATATAATTTTAAATAGTTAGTGTGGCTATGTGTTAAGCGTGCTACATCAAATGACGATGCGGTCTCTTTTAGGGCCGCATTTTTGTATAAATCAGATATGTGTCACCTATACTGTTAGTGAGGTGTTTATATGGAAAAACAAACATATTACGTATCGGTTCCACATTTAACATGTACAGCATATCCTGGCGCCGTTTCATATGATTTTAAAGTGGAATTAGAGCCGCATAAAGCACGTGTCTTTCAAAAGATTTTTCAAAGCATTTATAGGCTAGAGGAATCAAACATGGTTCGTGCTCATTTGCCGTTTATTCCGTATCATATGGATGAGCTAAACCACGATATTGACCATCGTTACAAACAAATATATGCGCTTCTCCACGAATTTGGCGACGAGGAAACAAAAGAATTTGTTCAACAGCTGCCTTTTTTTAGTTGAAGCATTTTTGTCCCTTCGCTACACTTATAATAGTTAGGAGTTGAAGGGATGTTTACATTTATAGATGAAAACGGCTTGCGTGTTGACTTACGATTCGATGAAGGACCATTTGAAGTGGAGCCGAAACATGTATTAGCGCTAGTGAAATATAAAGATAAGTGGCTTTGTACAGAGCATTATACGCGCGGCGTAGAGTTTCCAGGCGGAAAGCAGGAAGAGGGCGAAACGCTGATTGAGGCAGCTATTCGTGAAGTATATGAGGAAACACAGGTAAAGGTAACGGATGCCAAATGGTTTGCCTATTATATTGTGCATGCAGAAGTACCATTTTGTAAGGCGGTTTTTACAGCACGAGTGGAAGCAATAGAAGAATTTGTCGGTGAATTTGAGACAGTTGCAAGACATTGGCTAACAGAGGAAGAGCTACTTGCACATCCCAATTTAAGCTTTTATATGCGTGATGACGGAATGAAAAAGATGTTACAGGAAGTGAAAACACATGTGCGACAATGGTAAAATCGAATCCATGCGCAAATATCCATCTCCGAATCCGAATGTTCGGTTAGATGAAATTACATATTGGTCTTGTGGCTTGCGTATAAAAGGCTTATTAGCAAGGCCGACGAAACATATAGAAAATGCACAAGCACTTTTATACTTACGAGGTGGTCTACAAACGGTTGGGATGGTGAGACCAGCTCGAATTGCTCAATTTGCGCAGCAAGGTTTTATTGTATTTGCGCCGTATTACAGAGGAAATCGGGGCGGAGAAGGGCGCGATGAGTTTGCTGGAGCAGATCGCTTTGACGCCGTCTATGGAGTCGATGTATTAAAGCAATTTATCGATTGCAAGAAGGTTCATGTATATGGTTTTTCACGCGGGGGATTAATGGCAATATGGACCGCTATTTTACGTGATGATATTGCATCTGTTGTGACGTGGGCAGGTGTTTCTGATACAGCTTCAACATATTGGGAGCGGATCGATATGCGTAGAGGGTTACGAAGAATTATCGGTGGTACACCAAACAAAGTACCTGAACGTTACGAAGGCCGTACACCATTATACGAGGTTGAAGAAGTGGATGCACCGTTCTTAATCATTCATGGTACGAGTGATCAGCATGTCGATATCGAGCATGCCTATCAATTGGAGTTTTGCTTGCAAGATGCAGGTAAACGAGTAGAAACGTGGTATTCGTTTGGCTTAAAGCATCATTATCCACCAAAATTAAATCGAAAAACCGTCCGAGCGCTTTGTGATTGGATGAAGAAAGAGGGGATGTGTTAAAAGT
>JBJEFO010000246.1:0-12469 GCA_051874135.1 Lysinibacillus sp. | reverse complement strand
CTGGGTAATTAATCAAATTGTCAAAGATATTAAAATTACACGTGTTCAAGGATAGCATATTGTAAATTTAATGAGTAAAAGATAAGAGGGGACAGAAGTTTTTTTACTTTCTGCCCCCTCTTTTTAACGTCCTGTAATGCTTAATGCATTATGGTACGTTTCTTCGATGTTTTGTGTAATAATTTGTTGTTCGGCGTTTACTTTTTCTAAAATCGTACTTAGTTGATTGACAGCTTGCGAACTTTGTTCAATAATTGCGGCGAATTCATTAGTGCTCATTTGAATTGATTTACCATTCGTTTCGATCGAAGTCGTAGCTTTTGAGAATTGCTGTAATTCAAGTTGCAATTTTTTCATTGATTCAAATAGCTCCGTAAATGTACTATTTGCACGCTCTGCAGCAGTTACTTGTGTTGCAATGTGCTCTAAGCCATCCTGAAGTTTCTCTAAAGCATCTTTATTGTAGCTATTTACATTATTTAAATTAGTATCAATTTTAACAAGTGTTTGGTCTGTAATGTGTGCTAATTTTCGAATTTCTTCAGCAACAACCGCAAATCCTTTTCCGTGTTCTCCTGCACGCGCCGCTTCAATTGATGCATTTAATGCAAGTAAATTTGTTTGTTCGGTAATCTTTTTAATATCTGTTGCAAAATGATTCGTTTCATCGATTTTACTCGAAAGGGCAATAAATGTTGAGTGTAGCTGATTGAAGAAGTCGGTAAACAAATCAATCTCGTGTTTCATATCATTCATTGCTTTTGCCCCGTTTGAAGCATTTATACTTGCTGATTGTGCTTCTTCTACAATGTACTCTAACTGTTGCACCATTTGAATAATTTGATTTGTAGTAGATTGTGTACTTTCTACAATTTCCTGCACATGTTCCGTTTGCCGATGTGCACCTATACTAACTTCTTGAATAGACGTCATCATATTTTGTTGTGCAACAGAAGCGGTATTTGTACCTTCTGTAATAAGTTCTAGTTTCGTTGTAATATTTTTTACCGCATTTTCGAGATGTAAATGTAGTTCTTCCTCACGTTCTGCCTTTTCTTGTGCATCGGTCATTAATTCTTCAATACTATTAAATAATCGTTTACTTTGACGGACTTGCAGAGCGATAGCTAGTGTCATTAAAGATTGTGTCACAAATACATTCGGCGGATCGACAGCGAAGCCATTTGTATCGAGCGTAAAGTTGAAAATGAGGCCTAACGTTGAGCCGATATATCCGGCAACAAGTATACTATATTTACCATGAATTGTACTCATAATGAGAACGAAGAAGCTAAGTACAATGGTTGCGAGGGTCACTTCATTTGTAACGATAGCTCCGTATGTTGTTATTGTAGCAGCGGCCATTGCGACGAAAGGAAAATAAGGTCTTATTACTTCAATTTTACGTTGTAGCAAATAAATGACTAACGTAATAAGTGCGGGGATAAATAATGATAAGGCAATACCGATTGGACGACCTATAATAAATTGAGCAACTCCCCCTAAATTTGCAGCAAGTCCATATACGAGCATTAATATTGTGTTTTTCTCCATTAAATCTTTCTTCTGTAGCATTTTTATTTGCATGATTTTTTCCTCCATTATTACATTGGGATAGTTTGATTAAAATAATATTTTTCCGTATTTTCTCTTTTATACATGAATATCCTGTTGTTGTCACTGAAAACTGTTCGCTAAAATTCGCGTGGACGGAATGGAATGTTATAATAGAAAAACAAATTTCTATAGTAATAGAGGTAGGTAAAAAGATGCGATTGTATGAAATGGAATATAAAGGGTTAAATTTACTGGATGAAGTATGTACGATTGAAATAGCATTAGATGTGGAATGTCATACTGTACATATTTTTGATACGAATCATGTAGTAGAACCAACGTATCATTTTGAACGTAAGGAATATGAATTAAGTGAAGGTTTTTTTAAGCTAGCACAAGTATTAAGTCAAAAGTATTTTTTTGTAGAAAAAAGGAGTCAAAATCTTGAAAAGTGGATAGACAGTTTAACGTGGACATTTTATAGTTCAAACCAATCGATAAAATGTTTTCAAGGAAATATGTTTTCAATTGTCCCGCTAAAAATAATTATGAATCAAGATGAACAATCACTTATTGATAGAAAATTATATCCAAAATACGTTAATCGCTTAATCGCACATTCATAAATAAGTGTTCAATCGAATATGTAAATTACAGTAACTTGAAAATTCAGATTACAGAAGGAAGTGTTTTTAGTCAAATTTGTAAAAAATTCACACAAATATCACAATTTTTTCGTTAATTTTAACATTGAAATAAACATTAAATTTTTTTTGCTATAGTTAAAGATGTATACAGAACGTATGCTTAGGGGATTTGGAGGGGATGAGAGTGCCGATGAACATTCAAGTTAAAAACAATATTTTAAACTTGGCGGAACTACAAGAGAAACTTAACAGGGTAGTTTTTGACTATGTAGATACGACTCAAAAGTGGGAGAAAGCGCAAGAACATTTGCAACAACTTCAGTCGCAAATGGTTGTATATTTTGAACAGTATATTAGTCGCAATGAAGGGTCTTTGCCAAGTGGTAATCCTTATTGGGTATTATTTCTAGATTTAGCATCTCGACTTGTTTATTTTAATAGCCTAGTGAAACAAAATCTTATGACAGATTTTGATGAAGCGAAACGAAATGAAATCGCAAACGCTTATGAAATGGCAGCGAAGATTTTCCCATATAAACAATCAGAGGAAAATGATGAGTTTTTAGAGGAAATCGAGAAAAGCTTAAGACAAATTACAAATAGTACGAGATTAATCGATAAAAGCTCGTATCCGTTATCGCAATGTATAGAAAGCTTCCATGATTATATAAAAACGCTATCATAAAAGAATTTGTAACTGTCCAATGATGTGGACAGTTTTTATTTTTGCGAAAAAATGAAATTTAATCGGTTTTAAGATAGAAAATTAAGTGGTAGGTAGTTCACTTTCAATCTTCTATGCGAGAACCCCAATTTTACAAAACGATTAAAGACAGACAACATATAAACACTTTCCAAATGGCGATGTCTATTTCTATATATAGCCTTTCGGAGGTGTTTTTCTATAGAACAAATAAAACTATCCAATGACTATTGAATAGAGTTTAGTATTCTTTTAGATGTGCAAATTTGTTCCGTATTAATGTAAGGCTATCGAAAAAATTTTTACGTAAAAAATGTAAGGAACAGCAAGAAGAAATGGTAGAAGATATAGATTTATAAAAGTTACGTGATGATGTTTAACATTGAAAACATTCGTCATGTTGCCTACAATTTATAGTATAAATATATGGAAAGTTGTGTTGGATTTGGTGATGAGGAGGAATTTCTATGGGTCTATTCGGGTGGTTGGATTTTAAAGAAGGTTTACCGCTTTGGCGATCATATACATTAAATAAACAAACAAAAGCAGCAAAAGAGGAGATTTTCGAAAGCATTGCAAAAACGCGTGTAAACCTACTAAAAACATGGACAACGGATCGCTGGGTATCACTAGATTCTCGTGCAGAGGAAGTAGTTCGCTATGATGAGCACAAAGAACAGCTTGCTTCTTTTTTACAACATTCCAAAAATCGAAGCTCCTATTTTACAGAACTTTTTTTAATAAATGAAAATAGTGAGGTATTTGCTTCTAGTTATTCAAAGCATATTGGCAAATGCTATAACACGAGTAGTACACCAATTTACCATAAAGCGATTCAAACGGTATGGCAAACTGGGAAGCCACTGCTTTACGGCCCGTTTATCGATGAACTGACATTACAAATTGGTCCCCGTAGTTCAAAATTTCACGATGAAGTGACGCTCCTATTTTTACAACCAATTTTCAAACAACAGCAATTAGCGTATATTATGGCGGCACGTGTTCCGAATGATGTGATATCAGATTTGATTCAACGTGAGGCGGGGCATATTTATCAAGATTCAGGCGATAATTATATTTTTATGACGCAATCAAATTTAGATCCAACGATTCAAGAAGGGGTAGCTCTTTCTCGAAGTCGCTTTGAAGATGAGACATTTAGTCTTGGAGAAAACTTGAAGTCTGGGGTGAATACAAAACAATGGGGTGTTGTAAAAATCCAGCGCCATACAGAGTTTGAAATTCGATTTACAGACCCTGCTACACAACAATTACACCCTGGTGTAGCCAATACGATAAAAAATGGTTCGAATTTATTTGTTGAGTTTCCGGGGTATTCAGATTATCGACATATTCCGGTAATTGGTAAAGGTGTTACGTTTCAGCTGCCTCATAGCCCAGACATTTGGGGGATGATGTGTGAAGCTGATTTAGAAGAGGTGTATCGTACACGTTCTATCGGCTTTAGCTTAGGACTAAGTTTTGCGGGCTTTATGATGGTGAATATTTTGTTGTTCCAATTGTTAACTGCACTGCATTTTATTCATCCACTTATTGTGTTAGCTATTAATATTACATACGGTTTATTTGGTACATATACCTTTATGAATCACAAGGTGAAGCCGATTGTTGAACGTGTGAATCGTGTAACCGGGATGGTTCAAAAAATCGCAGAAGGAGAAGGCGACTTAACGCTTCGCATTGATAAAAGCCTCCTAGCAAACGATGAAACTGGTGAAATGGCGAGGTGGATTAATAACTTTGTTGATACACAGGCCAATTTAATTGCGAAAGTTCAAGTATCTTCAAGTGATGTACAGCAGACGAATCAGCAATTACGTGAGCGTACATCAAACGTTGAATCACATGCTATACATGTCATGAAGGAAATG
This sequence comes from Lysinibacillus sp., assembly GCA_051874135.1. GTDB lineage: Bacteria > Bacillota > Bacilli > Bacillales_A > Planococcaceae > Lysinibacillus_B. Next base: position 7,670 of record JBJEFO010000246.1, on the reverse strand, counting down.
GATGAAATGTTCGTAGCCATTCAACGACAGTTGCAAGATGTACGAGAGGCGATGACGAAAGTCGACCAAATTTCTGCGACGATGGAGGAGATGGAGGATTCATCTATTCTTCAGTTAAAAGAAGCACAGCAACAAGTAGAAGGTATTGATGAAAAAATGAACGATATTGTGCAAAAGGTAAAAAATACATTAGCATTAACGTCTACATTTACAGATTCATCTGCAAGTATTAGTAATGTCGTCGTTTCCATTAATGCAATTGCAGAGCAAACGAATTTATTGGCGTTAAATGCATCTATTGAAGCAGCTCGTGCAGGAGAACACGGCAAAGGATTTGCGGTTGTTGCGGAGGAAATTCGAAAGCTAGCAAATCAAACAAAAGTTGCAACGGAAGAAATTGATGAAACATTAAAGTTAATCGAAAATAGCTCAGGGTTAATCGAGCATGCGATACGTACAAACAGTGATGAGGTAGAGCAAGGGGCACGCTATATTCAAGTTGTAAAAGATGTGCTGTATGCGATGTCGGCTGAGACAAATGACCGTACGAGCGGCGTAGAAGAAATGCGTGACATTATTCAAAATATCGCAGTTAGCAGTGAGCAAAATGTTCGGGTAGTGGAAGCGGTAGAGGATGCAACGAAAAAAATGAGCGAATTAACGCAGCAAGCAAGGTACGATACAGAACGTAGCTCACTTGTAATTGGTACACTTTCACAAGCTGTATCTAAATTTAATATTAAAAAATAAGGATCTCAATCGCGAGATCCTTATTTTTTGAACGATTTTAATTTGTCGTAAATACCAGCCATACGTTTTTCATCCCCCGCAATAACGGGTTTGTAAAATTCTGTGCCGATTAAGTTGTCGGGTAAATATTGCTGGTCAACCCATCCGCCAAACGTGCCAACTGGTGTGTCATGTGGGTACTGGTAGCCGGTATGACCGAGTGTAGCCGCGCCACTATAATGAGCATCCTTTAAATGATTAGGAATGTCGCCAACATGTCCTTCATGGATTGATTTAATCGCAGCATCGAGTGCTTTATAAGCAGAGTTCGATTTATCGCTTAAACACATTTCGACAACTGCTGTTGCAAGGGGGATGCGAGCTTCTGGCATACCGAGGCGCACAGCGGCATCTGTTGCTGCTGTAACATGTGCACCGACAGCAGGATTTGCTAGTCCGATATCTTCATATGCCATTACAAGCAATCTTCTACAAACAGCAATTAAATCCCCTGATTCGAGTAAATGAGCTAAATAGTAAAGTGCAGCGTTCACATCGCTTCCGCGAACAGACTTTTGCAGTGCAGATAATAAATTGTAAAAGTGAGAACCACCTTTATCTCCGTAGACGCCAATTCGTTTGGCGAGCGCCTCAATTGCCGTATCGCTTAGCGTCGTTACACCGTCTTGTTCTTCTGATGCGTAATATACCGATTCAAGTAAAGTTAATGCTTTTCGTGCATCACCATTTGCTGCTTGTGCAATATGCGTAAGCTGCTCATCGGTCGCTATAATTTTATAATGTCCAAGTCCACGTGCTTTATCTGTTAGTGCATGATGTAACAGCTCCGTCAAATCCTCGGTCGTCAGTCGTGTTAGTTGTAAAATTTCACCGCAACGCGAACGAATAGCTGGATTGACATCATGGAATGGATTTTCCGTCGTCGCACCAAGCAGTACAATTGAACCGTTTTCAACATGCGGAAGAAGTGCATCTTGCTGGAGTTTATTAAAGCGATGAATCTCATCTAAAAATAATAGTACCTTGCCGGCCATCCGTGCTTCTATCACAATTTGCTCCACATCTTTTTTGCCTGCATGTGTTGCATTTAAAGCGAAAAAAGGTAATTTGCTTGTACCAGCAATCGCATTGGCAATTGATGTTTTCCCGATACCAGGGGGACCGTACAGTAACATGGACGGTACATGTCCATTTTGAATCATTTTATAAAGTGGCGTATTAGGACCGATAATGTGCTTTTGACCTACAATTTCATCTAAATTTTTTGGTCTCATTTTATAAGCGAGCGGCTCATTTTGCATAGGTACACCCCTTTTAATAATTAATTTCTTTATTATAAAGATATAATAGAGGATTTCTGCTAGGATTAGAAGGAAATATGTTATACTTAACTATACATGAAATAGAACAATTGAGGTGTTATAATGAAAATTTCAACAAAAGGTCGCTACGGATTGACGATTATGATTGAGCTAGCAAAGCATCATGGGGAAGGACCAATTCCACTTCGTCAAATTGCAGCAGAAAAAGAATTGTCAGAAGCATATTTAGAGCAATTAGTATCACCCCTTCGTAATGCTGGTTTAGTAAAAAGTGTGCGCGGTGCATACGGTGGTTACATGTTAGCAAATAAACCTTCAGAAATTACAGCGGCGGACGTTATTCGTGTATTAGAAGGGCCTATTCAACCCGTTGAAGGGATTGAAAATGAAGAAGCACCACAACGCGAACTTTGGTTACGCATCCGTGATGCAGTAAAAAATGTATTAGATACGACGACGTTAGACGATTTAGCGAAATATACAGATAACAAAATTCACGAAGGCTATATGTTTTACATTTAAGACAGCATCAAAGGAGTTTACAAAACGTAATGAAAACAATTTATCTGGATCATGCGGCAACAACGCCAATGGCAAAGGAAGTCATCGCACGTATGACAGAGGCGATGGAGCGAGTATATGGCAATGCATCAAGCATCCATACGGTGGGTCGCGAAGCGCGTAAATATTTGGATGAAGCAAGATCCATACTTGCGCACTCTATAAATGCAAGCATGAATGAAATTATTTTTACGAGCGGTGGGACAGAAGCGGATAATATGGCTATCTTTGGTACGGCATATGCGCGAAAATTAGAAGGCAAACATATTATTACGACACAAATCGAACATCATGCTGTTCTGCACGCTTGTGAAAAGCTTGAAAAAGAAGGATTTGACGTAACGTATTTACCTGTAGATGAATTTGGCTACGTGCGTGTAGAAGATGTAGCAGCTGCACTTCGAGAAGATACGATTTTAGTAACGATTATGTATGGTAATAATGAAGTTGGAACGATTCAACCGATTCGTGAAATTGGTGAGTTGTTAAAGGACCATCAGGCAACTTTCCATACAGATGCAGTACAAGCTTTTGGGATTGAACCGCTAGATGTGCAAGCGTTAGGGGTAGATTTACTAAGCGTCTCTGCCCATAAAATTAACGGTCCAAAAGGGATCGGTTTTTTATTTGCTCGACAAGGTGTGAAACTCACAAATTTACTTTTAGGTGGTTCACAGGAGAAGAAGCGCCGTGCTGGAACTGAAAATATTCCAGGGGTAATTGGATTTGCAACGGCTATTCAAATGGCGACTGAAAATCGAGAAGTAAATCGCATAAAATATAAGCATTTTAAATCGCTTTTAATCAAACAATTTGACGAAGCGAAAATTTCGTATAAAGTAAATGGAGTAGTAGACGAGGCACTTCCGCATGTGTTCAACGTATCTTTTCCGGGAACGGATGTCGAGTCGTTTTTAATTAATCTTGATATGGCAGGAGTGTTCGTATCGAGCGGTTCTGCATGTACAGCAGGTTCCATCGATCCATCGCATGTACTCGTTGCAATGTTTGGTGAAGGTGCTGCTGAACTGCGTAATTCAATTCGCTTTAGCTTTGGTCAAGGATTAACAGACGAAGATATTATCGAAGCTGGAAGACGAACAGCGGATATCGTGAAGCGTCTAGTACGCTAAATATAAAGACTGCGCGCCTTTTACGCGATTTTGTCTATAACGAAAAGGTGAAAAAAATGGTAGAAACAAGAGATCCGTCACAAATTCGTGTCGTTGTCGGCATGTCGGGCGGTGTAGATTCATCGGTAGCTGCGTATCTTTTAAAACAACAAGGTTACGATGTAATCGGTATTTTTATGAAAAACTGGGATGATACAGACGAAAACGGTGTATGTACAGCTACTGAAGATTACGAAGATGTAATTGCTGTATGTAACCAAATCGGCATTCCTTATTATGCTGTAAACTTTGAAAAACAATATTGGGATAAAGTATTCACATACTTCCTTGAAGAATATAAAGCAGGACGTACGCCTAACCCAGACGTAATGTGCAATAAGGAAATTAAATTTAAAGCGTTTCTTGAGCATGCAATGAATCTTGGGGCAGACTATCTTGCAACAGGTCATTACGCGCGTGTAGAAGAGCGTGATGGTGAAGTTGTCATGTTGCGCGGTATTGATAATAATAAGGATCAGACATATTTCTTAAATCAATTAACGCAAGCACAGCTATCGAAAGTGATGTTCCCAATCGGTCATTTACCGAAGCCAGAAGTGCGTAAAATTGCTGAACAAGCAGGTCTTGCAACAGCGAAGAAAAAAGACTCAACAGGTATTTGTTTTATCGGAGAGCGCAACTTTAAAGAATTTTTAAGTCAGTACTTACCGGCTCAGCCGGGCAATATGGAAACGTTTGATGGTGAGGTAAAAGGGCGTCACGACGGTTTAATGTATTACACATTAGGCCAGCGTCACGGTTTAGGAATCGGTGGTGACGGTGAGCCTTGGTTCGTGCTAGGAAAAGATTTAGAGCGCAACGTTTTATACGTAGGGCAAGGTTTCCATCATGACAAACTATATTCAGAAGCGTTGACGGCCGTTAAAATGAGCTTTACGTCTGAGCGTCCAAAACCGCAGAAATTTAATTGCACAGCAAAATTCCGCTATCGTCAAACAGATTCTCCTGTTGAAGTGGAAATGCAAGAAGATGGTACAGCACTCATTACATTTGCTGAGCCTCAACGTGCGATTACACCAGGACAAGCCGTTGTATTATATGACGGAGATGTGTGCTTAGGTGGCGGTACAATCCATGAAGTGATAAAAAATGGTGAAAAACTAACATATGTAGGCTGAATCGAGAGGCAAAGTCTAAAGGCTTTGTCTTTCACTATGAGGTGAAATAGATGGTTATTAATTACAATGAGATTGGTATTAAGGCATTTAAAGAAAAGCGTTATGAAGACGCAGCACAAGCATTTAATGATGCGATTGAACAAAATCCAAATGATGCAGTTGGCTATGTAAACTTCGGGAATTTACTAGCTACGCTAAATGATGTTGAGCGTGCAGAGCGCTTCTTCCAAAAAGCGATTACAGTAGATGACAAAGCCGCTACAGCATATTACGGCTTAGCGAATTTATATTATAATGCAGAGCGCTTTATTGAAGCAGCGAAGCTATATCAAAAATCGATTGAGCATGGAATTGAAGGTGCAGATGCATACTTTATGCTAGCTAAAAGCTTTGAACGTGAAGATAATCCAAAATTAGCATTGCCATATATGCAACGTGCTGCAGAACTGGCACCGGAAGATGTAGAAATTCGTTTAGCATACGGCATTATTCTTTGTACACTTGAAATGTTTGACCATGCAAAACTAGAGCTAGAATATGTTATTGAACATGATATAAATAATGTAGATGCACATTATAATTTAGGCGTACTTTATGCAGTGACGTCAGATAAAATTGATGATGCAAAATATCATTTGAAACAAGCATTCACATTAGCACCAGAGTTTGATCAAGCACGTTATATTTACGATATGCTTAATCAGCGTCAAAATTAGAGAAAAACGGCATGCGGGATTTGTCCTGCATGCCGTTTCTTTTTAGAAATGGCCTTTACAATTCCTTTACAATTAAAATGATAGGATATTTATCTGTATTAGTAATCAATTACTTTTATGGAAGTTTAATGGATAATTAAATAACGATAAATACTTGCTAAATCAACATCTTTTTGGATTTTAAAACAAAGAAATATCAAAATACAATTATTTGTATGTCTCGGTAACTAGATAATATGAAAAGTTTTATATTACACAATTGTAAAGATTATGTTTAGATTATTGAAAACTATACCTATTTTTTTAAGATATTGTTATGATGATTCAGGTTAGAATTTATAATTAATTTTATTTTTTAAATATACGGAGGCAATTCAATGTTTAGTTCAAAAAAGCAAGATCCATTTTTCGCAGCGCTTCATAAAATCGCAGTAAATATGCAAGAGGCGGTACATTATACAAATGATTTCCGCATCCAAACAGTAGCGGATTTAAAAGAAATTAGCGTAAAAGTGAAAGAATACGAAACAGCGGGCGATAAGTTAATTCATGAGCTAATCGTAATGCTTAATAAATCATTTATGACACCGATTGAGCGTGAAGATATTTTAGCTCTAGCAATTCGTATGGATGATATTTTAGATGGGACAGAAGGCTGTATTGCACATTTTGAAATGTTCTCCTTAACAGAAATTGACCAATCAATGCGTGATTTCCTAGGCTATATTACAAAGTCTACTGATGAAATTGTAAAAGCGATGGACTTACTAAATAAAAAAGATTTAGTAGGAATGCGTCAGCATGCGATTTTAGTGAAAGATTATGAACGTCAATGTGACGAAGTATTGCGTTCTTCAATTAAACAACTGTTCCTTAATGAAAAGGATCCGATTCGTTTGATCAAATTTAAAGACATTTATGAGCAATTAGAAGAAATTGCTGACCACTGTCAAAACGTTGCAAATACAATCGAAACAATTATTATGCGTAATGCATAATTAGCGGGAGACTTACTACATGGATACAATATTACTCATTACTATCTTAGTTGTAATTTTTGCACTAGCATTTGACTTTATTAATGGTTTCCATGATACAGCAAATGCGATTGCAACTTCTGTATCAACGCGCGCTTTAAAACCACGTGTAGCTGTATTGATGGCTGCCGTTATGAACTTTATCGGGGCATTAACATTCGTAGGCGTTGCGAAAGCAATTGCAAGTGATATCGTTGATCCGTTTTCGCTAAATGCGTTTGACGGTGATGTAACAGGTTCTGTTGTCATTTTAGCAGCATTATGTTCGGCTATTACGTGGAACTTACTTACTTGGTATTACGGAATTCCGTCAAGTTCCTCACATACATTAATCGGTTCGATTGCTGGTGCAGCAATTGGGGCTGCAGGCTTTAACATTTTAAACTATGAAGGTTTCTTAAAGATTTTACAGGCACTACTTCTTTCGCCATTTATCGCATTAGCAGTTGGTTTCTGTATGATGACGTTATTCAAGTTTTTATTTAAAAACATGCCGTTATATAAAACAAATAAAGGCTTCCGTACGATGCAAATTGGTACGGCAGCGTTACAAGCATTTACACACGGTACAAACGATGCCCAAAAAGCGATGGGTATCATTACGATGGCATTAATTGCGGCTAACATGCAATCAGGTGATGAAGTACAAGATTGGGTTCGTTTTGCCTGTGCATTAGCGATGGGTCTAGGTACTTCTGTCGGTGGTTATAAAATCATTAAAACAGTTGGTGGCAAGATTATGAAAATCCGTCCAGTTAACGGTGCCGCAGCTGACCTTTCATCCGCATCGGTTATTTTCGGGGCAACATTAATTTCATTACCAGTATCAACAACACACGTAATTTCTTCGGCAATCATGGGTGTAGGTGCAGCACAACGCGTAAAAGGTGTACGCTGGGGTGTAGCACGTAAAATGGTATTAACGTGGATTATTACAATTCCGATTTCAGCTGTAATGGCGGCAATTTTCTAT
>JBJEFO010000245.1:0-12515 GCA_051874135.1 Lysinibacillus sp. | reverse complement strand
AACTGTGTTGTCTCCACGGTTCGTTCTGCGTCCATCGCAAATGCGCGAACGACTAAAAAAATTGTCTTCTCAATATTTAGAAGGTATTTTTACAGTCAATCATGAAATCTATTTATTTTGTAATGTTTACTTATTTTAGGATAACTTTTTTAGAATATTAAGTAGGTTTAACTTCTGCCGTAGCGCGACACAGCCACAGGAGCCAGGGTAGGAAATAGCGTGTCTTTCCAACGCTAGTTCCTGCTCTGGATGTGGCAAAGCGCGAAGGCTACCAACTTGACCGATATTCAAATATGGAAATAACTGTTTTTAAATTTGCTCATTATGAGAAAGAAATATAGTTTTATAACGAATACATAGAACAGCATATTTTGTTTAAATTAAAAATATTTATGTTATATTTAAAGAAATGGGAGGGATGGACATGGAATTTACATTAAAGAAGTCAAACTTGCATAATGCATTTGAGTATGAGAAAGATGGCAATCGCTTAGCTGAAATTACATGGGTAGAGTCCGATGGGGTAATGACGATGGACCACACTTATGTATCAGATGAATTGCGCGGTCAAGGAGTAGCAAAGAAATTATTAGATGAAGCAGCAAACTATGCTCGTACAAATAATTTAAAAATGAAGCCAGTATGCTCATATGTTGTTGCAACATTTGAAAAAAGTGACGCATATGATGATGTAAAGGCATAAAAAGATGGACACGGCGAAAAATATTCGCTCTGTCCATTTTCCATGTCGCAACGCTATACTTACAATATTCCACTACATATTAACATGCACTATTGGACGAAATAATGTTTAAACATTTACGTTCGAGTAAATGCTTCACGTAACAACTATGTGGAGGGATAACAATGGCAAAGTTAAAAGGTAAAGGCGTTGTCCTTGCGGGTTTAATAGCAGGCGTCTTATCTTTTTTAAGCAAAAAAGAAAATCGTGATAATACGATGAGCTATTTAAGTCAACTAAAAAAGGAAGCAAATAGCTTTCAAAAAGGGTCTGCTAATATTCAGCAAAAAGTGAATGAATTTTTTAATGCAGCACAAGGTACAAAAAATACTACAGGTGCAAAAGATGAGAAAATAGCTAGCTTTATGGCTATGTCACCGAACGCTACAGAAAAGCCACAGAAGGAAACGTTAGAGGATATTGCTTCAACAGCAGCACAAGCAGCAGATTCAGTGCTTGAAGGAAATCATATGATCGATGAAGGCGCGCAAACGACAGTTAATCATTATAATGAGCAACAGCACCAAGACCAGCAAGACCTTCGCTAATAATTTAAGGACATATATTACTATTAAGGGAAGAACGGTTGTTTCGTAAGTAAGGCACTTACGAAGCAACTTTTTTTGTGGATGGGAAAGTAAATAAAAATTGACTTTAAAAACAGCCACGATTTTGCTGAAAAATTCGCCAAAAAACCTCTATTTTTACTGAAAAACGAACGTTTTCACTCGAAAAAAAGCACTTGACAAATAGAGTGTGTGATAAAAAAGAGAGAAACTTATTAAAAGATACGTTCTCTTGGAGAGCCGAAATCTTTGCAAATGGGTCTGTTTTTTGATGAAAAATGAAGTTTTTTTTGAAAAAGTGCAGCGTGATTGAAATTAGTCGTATTGATTTATGTCTATTGAAAAAATGCCGATAACATTTTTTATTGATAAAAAAATTGCAAGCACTTGAAAATTTTTAACAAAAAAGTTTCGCTCACACTTTTAAATCGTTAAATCATCGAATTGGCGGGATTCGTATACAACATATTTAAAATTAAGTGCCAATTAAGAGAATGGTCCTAATAAATGACATTTATTTAAAATTAAGTCGTATATCGATTCTGCTAATTGGCCTTTTTCGAGTAAAAAAATTTCGCTTCAATAATTCGGAGTAAAAAATTTTCACGATTGCTGCAAAAGTTGTATGTAAAATATCCATTCAAATTTATCCCGCATTAACGGTTTGAATATAAAAAAACTCGGCAAACCGAAGTTTGCCGAGTGAATATTAAGCTTTAGCAGTTTCTTTTTTCATTGTTTTCTTTTCAGCTAATGCTACGTGCCAAGAAAGAGCTTCCTCTAATAAGTGAGGAGTTTGAACTGAACCAAGTTTTTCTACTGCACGGTTGTAGTAGTCCCATAATTGCTCTTTGAAGTCTGGGTGAGCACAGTTTTCGATGATTAGCGGCACACGCTCTTTTGGAGCAAGACCACGTAAGTCAGCGATACCTTGTTCAGTTACGATTACGTCTACATCGTGCTCAGTGTGGTCTACGTGAGAAACCATTGGTACGATTGAAGAAATCGCGCCACCTTTTGCGTATGATTTCGTTACGAAGATACCAAGACGAGCGTTACGAGCGAAGTCACCAGAACCGCCGATACCGTTCATCATTTTTGTACCTGAAACGTGTGTAGAGTTTACGTTACCATAGATATCTAACTCAAGAGCAGTGTTGATTGAGATTAAGCCCAAACGACGGATAAGCTCTGGGTGGTTAGAAATTTCTTGTGGACGTAAGCAGATTTTGTCTGCGTAATTCTCTAAGTTACCGTAAACTTTTTCTTGTAATTCTTTTGTTAATGTAATAGAAGCTGCTGCTGCGAAGCGTACTTTACCAGCATCGATTAAGTTGAATACTGCATCTTGTAATACTTCAGAAGCTACTACTAAGTTTTCGAATTCTGAATCAGCGAAGCCATCAAGTACGGCGTTAGCTACAGAACCTACACCTGATTGTAATGGCATTAATTCGTTTGTTAAACGACCAGCTTTGATTTCATCACGGAAGAAATCTAATAAAAGGTTCGCCATTGTTTGTGTTTCCTCATCTGGAGGAACAATCATTGAAGGTGCATCTGGCTCTTCAGAAATAACGATTGCTTGGATTTTTGCTGGGTCAATTTTAATACCGATTGTACCAATACGTTGCTCTGGATTTGTCATCGGAATTGGTTCACGTTGACCTTGTTCACCTGGTACGTAAATGTCGTGGATACCGATCATTGACTCAGGGTGAGAAATGTTTAACTCGATAATTACGTTTTCAGCATACTCTACGAAGATTGGTGAGTTACCAACTGAAGTTGTTGGAATAATGTAACCATCTTCTGTAATTGCCACAGCCTCAATAATCGCGTGTTTGATTGGACCGATAATACCTTGACGAACTAATTCAGCGTTATGTGAAAGGTGAGCATCTACATAAGTAACTTCACCAGTGTTAATTAAATTACGGATACCTGCATCAGCTTGGAAAGGACCGCGTTTACGGATTACGCCAGCTTCTGCTAAATATTTATCTACTTCAGGTCCTAAAGAAGCCCCTGTGTAAACATCAATTTTGAATTTTTCATTTTGAGCGCGCTCTACTAATGCCATTGGTACAACTTTTGCATCACCAGCACGAGTAAATCCTGACATACCTACTACGCTACCGTCTTTGATTAAAGCTGCAGCTTCTTGTGCCGATACTACTTTGTTAGCTAATTCTTTTAAGCCTAAGCGCTTTTCAACTCTTGGATCCATAATAAAAAATCCTCCCCTAAGTGTTTTATATTGGATAAAATTGTTTTTAGAAAATTTTGTAAGAATTTTCTGTTTATTAAACGGATTGATTTAACAACCGTGCGAAATAATAATATCAATAAATTGTCACAATTTCCTTGTTATGTGCATGAAAGTGCTTAAAAAGCGTTTTAAGGAGAGAAAAAAGAATTTTTCGACATATTTAAAAACTGAGAGTGTTATAAAAAGTTAGAAAAAAATACACAAAAAGACTTTTTGTTTAGGTAAAAAGTCTTTTTGTGTGAAAAGTAAATTATTATTGTTAGAAACCGAGTGAACGGCGGAAATAACTTGCGTAGCGTTGTGAAACCGGAATTCGTGTACCGTCTTTCATAATTAATAAGAAAGTTGAGTGAGAATCTGGTTGGATTTCGTCAATATAATCGATGTTCACGATATACGAACGGTGACAACGAATAAATGAATCTGGAGCTAAAAACAGTTCAAGATCACTTAAATTTAAACGATGGTAGCCTTCACGGTTCATCGTTTTAACAAATGTTTTACGTAGTTGTGTTTCAAGATAGATTACTTGATTATGTTTAATTGGGTACCAACAGTCATCGATTTTAACTGTAATATAGTTAGTTAAAAATGGTGATGGCTTTTGTGGGAAAATTGCAGTAATAGCACCTTTTGTTTCGCCTTCTTCAGTTAATGGGATACTCATACCAAAGTACGGTACACCAAATACATCTGGCTCAATGTATGTACTAATTTTTTGTCCATAAGTTAACGCTTTATGAGCAGCTGAGCCCTCTTTAATCGGATCGCCCGGTTTGATTTTAAGGTCTACCTTTTTGCTTGGCTGATAGTATATGTATTCGTTTGTATCAGAAATCGCGATAGACGTGTTCTCCGGGAAAAATTCCTTAATGATTTCCATAATTTCTTCGATTTGTTTTGGATCCATTGTATAACACCTCTTTTGTGAATTTTAAATAATTTCTTTATATTTTACTACATATTTATAAAAATTAAATAGAGAAGATTTAGGAATAATGGACAGAAATTTATTCGTATTAAAAAAATATGTAGAAAAAAGGGTATTGAATTTTTTGGAAAAAGTATATTAGCTATAACTTTCTATTTGTTTATCTAACCTCATTTAGTATATCATGCTTTTAATGATAAACAGTAGTAAAGTAACCTTTTGTCTAAATGCTGTTATTTTTGAACTATATCATGTATCAAATTTAAGTTGAAAAAAAATCGCAAAATATGGTAATATTCACTGTAGTTAGTAAGATTGGTGCGTAGCAAAACTTTATAGTTGTATTAAGGATTTAACATCTTATAATGAAAAGTATAAAAAAAATAATAAATAAGTATTTTCTGAATTTATTTTTCGGTATATATTGTTAGTAGGGTTGTTGTTATATTTTGTAAAAAAATGTGCGATGAGCATTGGGAAGAAAGATGGGGTAATCTATGCAACTACATCAACATTCAATATCTGAGACAATCTCTAAAAGATACTTCCAAGAAATAGATAATATAAACCAGTATCAAGGAATTGAGGAGTTCTTTAATATTGAATCAAAGCTACTGTTTGAGATTTATCATTTGGAAGCAGCAAAGGCGAAGAAGTCTTTACATGAAATTATCGATATTTTATCGATTCGTTTTGGAAAACAAGTAATTAAAGTTGTACGTCATTACTTTATAATTTTGTCATCTATAGTTGCGCGTAAGCTTCTAGATAATCAGGTGCCAACAAAAAAAGCGTTTGCGTTTAACTTAGCTTGTGCTGACATGATTGAAAATAAAATGAAAGATGCGGAGTTTTTGCAATTTGCAGATGATTTAATTGACTTTTATGTTTATTTTATTGCCGATCGCAAGCAACCAACATTCCGTCATCAAACAGTAAACAAAGTTATTATGTACATTAATGACGAGCTTGAAAATGATTTAACAGTAGAAAGTATTGCAGCAAATTTCCATATTAGTACGAGTCATTTATCACGTATTTTCCGTGAGCATGTGGGTATTACGTTGGTAGAGTATTTAAATGTACGACGAGTAGAGGAGTCACAGTATTATTTACGTCATACTAATAAGAGTATTACATCGATTTCAGAACAGTTCCATTTCTGTAATCAAAGTTATTTCACGCGTATTTTTAAAAAATATACAGGTGTTACACCAAAGCATTTTCGAGATGAACTGCACCATGAATTTTATCGTTTTGAAATTGGTGAACCTGAGTATGAAAAAGTATAAGTTTAAGCTTAAGGTCCTGCTATAGAAGTGGGACCTTTTGTTTTACAGAGCGGGAAGATAGTGTGTATGTTGGCGTCTATAGTGAGATTCTTGTATACTTCATAGGTAGAAATAGCGAGAAGGTGACAAAATGAAGCATTTAAAGCTTGGTGGGCTGTTAGTCGCAGTATTACTAGTGTTAACAGGCTGTCAATCCGTTGAAAATGAAGAAGGTTTTTTCTATGACCTGTTTGTAAAACCGATGGATAGTGTACTTGATTTTTTAGGGAACTCAGTATTTAACGGTAGTTATGGGTTAGCTATCATCGCTATTACTATCGCCATCCGTTTAATCTTAATGCCGTTAATGTTAAGAAATTATCGCAAGCAAGCTGTGATGAAAACGAAAATGGACATCGTGAAGCCGAAGATGGAAGAAATTCAGGCAAAGATGAAAGAGGCGAAAACGAAAGAAGAACAAATGGCAATTCAGCAAGAAATGTTGAATGTATATCGTGAGCATCAGATCAATCCACTTAATATGGGTTGTTTACCGATTATTATTCAAATGCCAATTATTATGGGGTTATATTTTGCAATTCTTTATTCGGAAGACGTAAGAAACCATGGATTTTTATGGTTTGATTTAGGGACGCCAGATTTTATTATGACGCTTATTGCAGGATTTATTTATTTAGTACAGGCACAAGTATCACTATGGACCGTTCCGGAATCGCAAAAGCAACAAATGAAGTGGATGATTTATATTTCACCGATTATGATTATGGTTATTTCATTTACATCGATGGCTGCATTGCCGCTATATTGGTCGGTCGGTGGTTTTATTTTAATTGTGCAAACGTATATCGGACGTAAGTTTTATTCAGATGTTCCGGAGCAGAAATAAGGAGTATATAAAGATGAATGGAAAAGTAGTATCAGTAATTTTAGTAACGATTTCAAGCTTACTTGCTTTATATTTTGTTATTATCGGTAATTTTGAATTAGCCGTTTTATTTTTAACGATTATGTTTACGTTAACAAACTTTTTCCGTTACCGTAGCTTTACGCAACAAGGGATGGAAAAGGAAGCGAAATGGATGCGTAATACGTCAGTTCTGTTTGCAGCATTAGCCGTAATTGTATTAGTTGTCGTTATTACAGGTTAAGAACAAGCATTAGCTCTTATTTCAGGGCTAATGCTTTTTTTTAAGCAGTCAAGCTTAAAAAATGGTAGAATGAATGTAGTGTTTAGGAAAGTAGGAATACTTATGAGAAAATCAAGAATGAATCGAAATAAGAACAAGAAGCCTATCGTAATTGGTAGTATTATATCGGTAGTTTTGCTTGTTCTAATTGCAAGTATATATATATATAAGGACGAGATATTCGCCTCTAAAAGTACAACTGAAAGCGAAAAAGTAACTCCTGATATAGTAGAAACGCAAGGTGAGTTAAACGAAGAGGTTGTAGAGGATGATAAGCAACTTGATCCAGAACAGCAAGACGAACAACCTGATAAAATAATTGAAGTAGATGCAGCGGGCTATGCAATTGCAAAAGCAGAAGTAACAGAACCTACATATATTGATGGCATTTTAATTGCGAATAAAAAATATCCGCTTCCTCAAGATTTCAATCCAGGGGAAAATGCAGAAGCGCGAGCAGCATTTGAACAAATGGCAGCTGATGCAAAAACGTTAGGGTTTGACCTTGTTGCCTTTAGTGGATTCCGTTCATACGAGTATCAAACGACGCTTTATAATAATTATGTGAACCGTGATGGCAAAGAAGCGGCGGATCGTTATAGTGCTCGTCCGGGTCATTCTGAACATCAAACAGGTTTAGCGTTTGATATTGGTGAAAAAGGTCGGGAAGATTTATGGCTAACAGCGGAGTTTGGTGAAACGCCAGCAGGAAAATGGTTAGCTGAAAACGCGCATAAATACGGGTTTATTTTACGTTTTCCAGAAGGAAAAGAAGATGTGACAGGCTTCATGTATGAGTCATGGCATTTCCGTTATTTAGGGGTAGAAAAAGCAGCAGATGTAAAGAATACAGGTTTAACACTGGAAGAGTATTTAAGTGTTGAATAAAAAGGTGGCGAATCCATTTTGTGGGTTCGCCATTTTTTTATAAAATCGGTGATAATAGTCTAGAAATAGATTCTTTAAATTTAACGCTAAGAGATCGATTTTCATACGTCTCGATTGTCAATTCTGTACAGTCTAAAATATCTTTCTCAAAAATTTCTGCTAAGTTGTGAGAGATATCGCGGTCATATATAAATGCGTTAACTTCAAAGTTTAAGCTAAAGCTTCGAACATCGATATTTGCTGTACCAACCGTTGAAATTTCATCATCAATAACAATCATTTTTGCATGGATAAAGCCTTTATCATAATGATAAATTTTGGCACCTGCATCTAATAGTTTTCCCGCATAGTAGTATGTTGCCCAATAGACGAATGGATGATCTGGTTTATTTGGAATCATAATGCGAACATCGATACCAGACAGTGCTGCAATTTGTACTGCATCAAAGAAGGTATCATCTGGAATGAAATAAGGTGATTGAATATAAACATATTTTTTGGCGCTCATAATCATTTTGATATAGCCATTTTTAATGCCTGCATATTCTGTATCTGGACCACTTGAAACGATTTGCATGGCCGTATCACCTTTTAGTGGGATAGCAGGAAAATAACGCTCGGAATAGCTAATACGATGGTGAGCACTTGCTTGATTCCAATCGAGTAAAAAGCGTGTTTGTAATGGATGAACAGCACTTCCCTCAATTCGCATATGGGTATCGCGCCAATAGCCAAACTTTGATTTTAACCCTAAATACTCATCACCTACATTAAAGCCGCCAATATAACCAATACGCCCGTCAATGACAACAATTTTTCGATGGTTACGAAAATTAAGACGTGGATTGATTAGTGGGAAAATGGACGGGAAGAATACTTCTACCTCGCCCCCAGCGTCTAGTAATTCTTTGAAGTATCGTTTTTTTACGCCACGAGAACCCATTTCATCGTATAAAATACGTACTTTCACACCTTGTTTTGCCTTTTTTATAAGGACGTTTAGTATACGGCTTCCTAAATTATCAAGCTTGAAAATATAATATTGAATATGAATATGGTCCTTCGCAATTAAAATATCTTGAATAAGGGCTTCAAATTTATCGCTACCATCATCAAATATTTGTACGGCGTTATCTTGTGTAAGAACGGCGTTGTTTGTAGCTAAGTTCATATAAACAAGCTCTTTGAAGTGTTCTATTTGCTCTTCACGAAATTCTAGTTTGCCTTCTTTCAATGCAGTTATTTGATAATTAATTAATTTTTCAATACCGATATCTTTTCGGCCTTCCCAACGGAATAAATGTTTTTTTCGCAATTGTCGACCTAACAACAAATATAAGATAAATCCGACTACAGGAAGGAAAAATAGTACGAGAATCCATGCCCATGTGGAAGAGGCATCTTTGCGCTCTAAAAAAATAACAGTCATAGCCAATAAAATATTCAGCATGGTAATCAATAAGGCAAGTACACTACTTTCGAATCCAAATGTCATTTGATTACCTTCTTTCATACATTCTCATCATTATCTTATATTACCGTACTTTTCCTACCAAATGCATGTATTTCTTCCTGACAAAAATAAAACCCCTTAGCGATGCAAAAAGCTACGCCAAAAGGTTTGGGTTAATAGTCTTCTGTAAATAGTAAAATATCGGAGAAGTCTAGCTTTTCTAGTTTATCGCGATTGATGAAAAATTTTAGTACACCGCAATCGCCCCACATAATATCGATTTCATCATCCGAAGGGATTTGTAAAAGAAGGGTATCGTACGTTTGGAGCGAAGGATCGTTTCCTCGAATATCTTCACCGATAAAATACGGATATCCACCTGTTTTCATATCTGCACCTGAAAAATGTTGCAAATAAATTTCAGAGAATGGTTGATGCTCCGTCTTTGTAAACTGCTCCATTAATTTAGGTGTAATAAAATTAGTTAATCGATAGTCTGTAGCGGAAACAGGCTCAATTTTTTTTGAAAAAGAAAGAGGCAATTCTTTTTTTACCGGAAATATATGTGTTTGTACATGTTGTAAATAGGTGAAGTCTGTTACTAAATTTTCTGTTGTAAGTGTAGGACAATAGCGTACATGAAAATAATTTGGCGTTAAAATACCCCCTGTTTTAAGTGTTTGTTCGTAAGCTGATGGCGAAATAAAAAATTGCAACAATCCTTTTGTTGGAAATGGGGAAGGGAAGAACCCTTCTGAAAAGTTAACTTGTGCAAGCAGTAACATATATTCCGCTTTTTCATCTCGAGGATGAGTCGCTTCCTTCGGTAAATAGGGCATGCCGCCAAGCTTGCTGTTTATGAGACTAGATGCTTTTGTTGAGACGCTCATTTTCATATATTCAATGGCAGAAGGCTCTAAAACAGTACGGAAGCTTTCTAACTGCTTTGATAGTGAAATGGGTTTTTCAATCATAAAAAAATACCTCCAACCGATAACTGCTTGGGCATTAAAAATTCTCTACATAATATATTGTTTAAATATACAATAAATTACATATTTACTTTTAATTAAACACATTTACATAACGACAACGTGATTACATCATAAAGTAAATAGTAAATGATAGATCGTTACAAAAGTGGGTAATTTATTATTAGGAATTATTAAATTTTTTTCGCTAATTTACTAGTGAGAAATCTAGTTTGACAATTAAAAGTAAAGAATAGTATAGGATA
Source organism: Lysinibacillus sp. (assembly GCA_051874135.1). Classification (GTDB taxonomy): domain Bacteria; phylum Bacillota; class Bacilli; order Bacillales_A; family Planococcaceae; genus Lysinibacillus_B. The sequence continues at coordinate 1,947 of JBJEFO010000245.1, read as the reverse complement.
AGAAAACATAATTTATACGTTTGTACGTTCATAAGGGGAGGGCATTTAAAATAACGGAAACGGAGTTAAATTGTACATTGCGGGGGTATACAGATAAAATGTTTAATCTTCATTAAATTAGGGGATAGTTATTTTAAATGCGATTTGCTTGACTTTTTGAACTTGTAACACAATTGAAAAACTTTTTAGGGTATATTAGTGATATGATAAGTTTAATTACAAAAGTCAGACATCTAATGTGTAACATAAAATAAGAACTACGGAACTTTTTACCAAGATAAACGTTTAAAATACTAGGAAAGGTTGAGGTGGAATAAATGACGAAGGAAATCGACTTGAAAGAAATCGTTAAAAATTTGTCTACATTGGGCGTAAAAGCTACTGTTACAAAATCACGACTAGAGCTTTTGAAAGTTTTAACACCACCAACGCAAACTCCACAAACACAAAATGTGTAAAAATAAAGCTGCCTCAAGATAATTGAGACAGCTTATTTTTTAAGGGGAAAAGTGAATAGTTAATCTTCGTCATCGTCATGCGCGGAGAACATGTATGTGCGATAGTGGAATCGCATACTAAATACAAGACCGATTGCGAGTGCATTTCCCATAAGTGAACTACCACCGTAACTGATGAACGGTAATGGAATCCCTGTAATAGGTAGTAATTGAATCGTCATACCAATGTTTTCTAGCACGTGGAATGTAATCATTGCGATAATCCCTGCGCAAACATACGTACAAAACGGATCTTTTAGTAACAATGTTGTACGCGTTAAATGATAGATTAAGAGGAAGTATAGGCAAATGACAAGACTTGCACCGACAAAGCCCCATTCCTCACCGATGACAGTGAAGATAAAGTCCGTATGATTTTCAGCAACGTAAACTTCACGGCCGAATAATCCCTTACCGAAAATTTCTCCCGAGCCAATGGCGTTTAAAGAAGTAATTAAATGATACCCTTCATTGGAAGAGTAAGAGTATGGATCGAGCCAAGAGTAAATACGTGCAAATTGATACGCTTTGAACCCGAAAGTTTTTTCTAAAAAGTCTTGCATAAACAGTGCCATCCATAAAAGGGAGCCACCAACGACTACAGCGCCACCGAAAATCGGTAAAATGATTTTCCACGATATGCCTGCTACGATGACGAGCGCAGCTGTAATCGCTAAAAATACAAGCGACGAACCAAGGTCAGGTTGCGTCATAATAAAAGCGAGTGGAATAGCTAATGTAATAGCGATTTTGCCGAGTAAAAGGAAGTCGCTTTTAATAGTCTTAATTTGATATCGTTCATGGTGCTTACTAATTAAATAAGCAACTGCTAAAATATAGAAGGTTTTCATAAATTCAGCTGGTTGAATATTCCCGACTGGTGTCGAGAACCAACTTTTTGCACCGTTTACACGGACAGCAAAGTTACCTTCTGGGATAAGGAAAAGTGCAAGTAATAAAAACACACCGAAACCATATAATACCCAAGCCATTTTTTTGTATTGGTCAGGTTCAAAGTACATAACGAATGCAACAATGAATGCACCAATAACGTACCAGCGAATTTGCAACGGAACAAAGTTTATACCGTATTGTCCCGATGTTTGGGCAGAGGCAATGGCTAGTAAGCTAACGGCAAGAAACATCATTAGTATAAAAAACAGCGTCCAATCGAAGCGCTTCGCAAAATTTCGATTATTATTGTCCATGAATGCCACCTTATTTATAATCATTTCGTTGGTATATAAGAAAGTATTACGACTTTAATTAGTATAAGTAAAGACAACAACTCGTACTATACAAGTGTGAGAAAAGTTTTAAAAATGAACGTAATACATACTAACAATTTACTTTAACATATTCTACTGAAAAATTCTTGTCAGTATTAGAAACAAAAGATAGGACGATATAAAATATAAATTGTTTCAAAAAATGGTGATACATCATATAA
>JBJEFO010000244.1:0-12523 GCA_051874135.1 Lysinibacillus sp. | reverse complement strand
ATTTAAAGGCTGGAAAATTAGAGGAGCAATGGGTAACGATTGAAGTTACAGAACAGTCCCCACCTATGTTTGATATAATGCCAGGAATGGAAAGCAATGCGGGCATGCAAGATATGTTATCAAGTTTAATGCCGAAGAAAACGAAAAAACGTAAGGTGAAAGTGAAGGATGCTCGTCGCCTATTAACGATGGAAGAGGCAAACAAGCTTATTGATTCAGATGAACTTGCACAAGAAGCGATTACACGTGCCGAACAAGCAGGGATTATCTTTATTGATGAAATCGATAAAATTGCAAGCAAAGGGTCATCTTCAGCAGAAGTGTCACGTGAAGGTGTACAACGAGATATTTTACCAATTGTAGAAGGTTCAACTGTAACAACGAAATATGGTCCTGTTAAAACAGATTACATGTTATTTATTGCAGCAGGTGCATTCCATGTGTCGAAACCGAGCGATTTAATTCCAGAACTACAAGGGCGATTCCCAATTCGAGTGGAGTTAGAAAAATTAACGAAGGAAGATTTTGTACGAATTTTAAAAGAACCAGATCAGTCACTAATTCTACAATATAAAGCTTTATTAGAAACTGAAGGTGTGACGATTGATTTTACAGAAGATGCACTAGAACGAATAGCTGAAATTGCGACAGAGGTAAATCAAGAGACAGATAATATTGGTGCACGTCGTTTGCATACGATTTTAGAACGTTTACTTGAAGAATTGTCATTTGAGGCGTCAGAAATTTCACCAGCGCATATTGATATTACCCCGGCATATGTCGACCAAAAGCTAGGAGATATCGTAAAAAACAAAGATCTATCACAATTTATCTTATAAACGAAGTCAAAATAGTTTCTTCGAATTACAAAAACCTTTAGAATATTTAGTGAATTAAACGTATACATCATTTAGGAGGAAACATAAAATGAATTTATTAGCAAAAACACGTAAAATTAATGCAATGCTTCAAGCATCGGCTGGTAAACCTGTAAACTTTAAAGAAATGGCTGATACTTTAGGCGGTATTATAGAGAGCAACGTATTTATCGTAAGTCGTAAAGGTAAGCTTTTAGGTTTATCTATTCACCAACAAATCGAGAACGAGCGTATGAAGAAGATGTTTGAAAAACGCCAATTCCCAGAAGAATATACACAAAATTTATTCAACATTACTGAAACTTCACCAAATATCGACATAGACAGCGATTATACAGCATTCCCTGTTGAAAACAAGGATTTATTCGCATCAGGTTTAACAACGATTGTACCGATTATTGGTGGTGGAGAGCGCCTTGGTACATTAATTTTAGCTCGAATTAGCAATCAATTTGAAGATGATGATTTAATTTTAGCTGAATACGGCGCAACTGTAGTAGGTATGGAAATTCTACGTGAAAAATCAGAGGAAATCGAAGAGGAAGCACGTTCAAAAGCGGTTGTACAAATGGCCATTAACTCATTATCATATTCTGAGCTTGAGGCAATTGAGCATATTTTTGAAGAACTAGATGGTAATGAAGGTCTATTAGTAGCTTCTAAAATTGCTGATCGTGTAGGAATTACTCGTTCAGTAATTGTAAATGCATTACGTAAGTTAGAGTCTGCTGGTGTAATTGAGTCTCGCTCATTAGGTATGAAAGGGACTTATATTAAAGTATTAAATGACAAGTTCTTAGCTGCTTTAGCTGAAATTAAAATGAAATAATTATTGCTCAAATAATATTGAGTTTGTAAATATAATTAAAGTGTAAATAATGTCGAATTAGACATTATTTACACTTTTTTATTTGAGTTTAATTTACATATAGAGTAATTATGGTTATATAATGGATGAGAAGTGATTCTTTATTAATGCGCCATTTAGACTTGTTATCGGTAAAAAACCTAATAAAATCCACTTTTTGTAAATTTGTTGAAATTTGTTGAACGCAGAGTCGTAATATAGAGTAAAATGTTAGAAAAAATAGTGCATATTTACTAACAGAAAGCGACAAAAGACGATAGACACTACGGATTATCTTATTTACAATTGATGTATTGGTTAAGATTGTATGTCTATAAAAATTATTCTAAATAAATGAGGTGAAAAGTTTGAACTTATTTGGTGGAACTATTAGTAGCCTGGAAAAAGGACTTTCCTATGCAACATTAAAAAATAAGACAATTGCACAAAACATTGCCAATGTGGATACACCAAACTATAAAGCACAAGATGTAAGCTTTAAGAAAATGTTAGCGGAAGCAGAGCAAACAGGAATGACAGCTTATCGAACGGATACGAGACATTATGAGTTTGAGATTGCGCAATCCACTCCAGGTGTATATAGTTACGAAAACTTTAGAGCACGCCATAATGGAAATGGTGTGAATATGGATGCTGAACAAGCGAGTTTAGCTGAAAATCAAATTTACTACAATGCATTAATTGATCGGGTGAGCGGAAAATTAAGCTCATTAAACAATGTAATTAAAGGAGGGAAATAACGATGACAATTTTTCATAGTATGAATACGACAGCTTCGGCATTAACTGCTCAACGTCTGCGTATGGATGTTATTTCTTCCAATATTGCAAATGTTGACACAACGCGTGCACGCCAAGTAAATGGAGAATGGGAGCCGTATCGCAAAAAACAAGTAGTCGTAGCAGAACAAGAGGGAAACCGCTTCGGAAGCTTCTTAAATGTTGCAATGGGCAAATCATCTAAAGAAGCTGTTGGAAGTGGTGTACGCATTAAAGCAATAAAGGACGATACAGAAACACCATTTAAACTTACATATGATCCAACACATCCAGATGCAAATGCAGAAGGATATGTTCGTACATCAAACGTAGACTTACTATCAGAAATGGTAGATTTAATATCAGCTTCACGTTCTTATGAAGCAAACATAACGGTCTTTAACGCAAATAAAGCGATGTTAACAAAAGCGTTGGAAATTGGAAAAGGATGATAAAAGATAGGAGGGGAACATAGTGGCAATTAATGCAGTTTCAATGGCAATACCAACTATATCGAATGAAGCAACAAAAATTAACCCAGCTGTAACTTCTGCAGATGCACAACAAACATTTGCTAATTCATTAAAAGAAGCCATTTCTAAAGTAAATAATCAACAAATTCAATCGGATGTAATGACAGAAAAATTGATTAATGGTGGTAATGTAGATTTACATGAAGTAATGATTGCTTCTCAAAAAGCGAGTATTACATTAAATGCAACAATGGAAGTTCGTAATAAGGTGATTGAAGCCTACCAAGAGATTATGCGAATGAGTGTATAATTCGACGGTTAAAGCGAATAGTCAATTGTTGAAGCATTCACTATAACCGGAGGATTCATAATGAATGAGCGATTAACAAAAGTTAAAACGGACTCGACGAAGTTTTGGACAAGTCGAACGAGAAATCAGAAAGGTGCAATAATAGGAACATTTGTTGCGATTATTGCATTAGCAGGTATACTTACATATTTTTCTACAAGGACAGAAATGGTCCCGCTTTTTACTGAATTATCAACGAATGAAGTGGGGCAAATTACAGAGGTACTTACTGCACAGGGGGCAACGTATGAAATTGCACCCGGTGGAAATAACATTTTAGTTCCAGCAGATCAAGCAGATGCGTTAAAAGTGTCACTATCAGCACAAGGTTATCCGGAAAGTGGCGGTATTAGTACGACTTTCTTTACAGAAAACGCAGGCTTTGGTATGACGGATAACGAATTTAATGTTATTAAGCAAGCTGCATTAGAAACAGAAATTGCGAATCTTTATAAAATGATTGATGGTGTAAAAGAGGCAAAAGTAAAAGTTGTCTTACCTGAAGCAGGTATCTTTGTAAACGATGTAACACAAGAATCTTCTGCAATGATTATGTTAACAACTGAACCTGGTCAAAAGTTTACAGATGACCAAGTAAAAACACTGTTTAACATTGCAGCAAAATCAGTACCTAATCTATCTACAGATAATATTCAAATTTCAAATCAATTTGGTGAATATTATGATTTAAATCTTGCTTCCGGAAATGGCAATTCAACATCGACTGTTGAAGGGCAAATGGCGGTTAAAAAGCAAGTTGAGCGCGATATTCAGCGTCAAGTACAAGATATGCTCGGAACGATGATGGGACAAGATAAAGTTGTCGTATCTGTAACGACAGATATCGACTTTAAGCAAGAAAATCGTGAAGAAAATTTAGTACGACCAGTTGATGAAGAAAATATAGAAGGTATTGCAATTAGTGCCCAACGTATTACAGAAACGTATTCTGGAACAGGCACGACTGCTGCAGGTGTTCCAGAAGCAGAAAACATAACAGATAACTTTACAGATTATCAAGAAGGAACGACTGGCGACGGAGAGTATGAGCGTGTTGAAGAAACAATTAACAACGATGTAAACCGCATTCGCCGTGAAATTCAAGAAAGTCCATATAAAATCCGTGACCTTGGTATTCAAGTAATGGTAGAACCACCTGATGCGGCTGACCCAGCGTCTTTAGATGCAGCCGTTCAAGAAGACATTGAACAAATTTTAGCAACAATTGTACGTACGTCAATTGATAAAGAAGCAGCAGGCAATTTAACAGATGAGGACATTAATAATAAAATCGTTGTCTCTGTACAACCGTTCTACGGCAAAGAAGTGGCTGACACAACACCTGAATCAGTAATTCCATGGTGGGTATGGGTAATCGGTGGTATTTTACTAGTAGCAATCGGACTTCTAGTATTCTTCATTCTACGTTCTCGTAAGCGTAAGCAACAAGAAGAAGAATTAAGTATCATCGAGAAACAACAAGAATTAATTGATATAGAAGATATTTCAGAGGAAAAAGAAACTGAAGCAACAGTACGTCGTAAGCAACTTGAAAAGATGGCGAAAGAGAAGCCAGAAGATTTTGCGAAGTTATTGCGTAGTTGGATTGCGGAAGACTAATAGGAGGTTCGGCTGTGTCCAAGAAAGATAAAGAGTTATCAGGAAAGCAAAAGGCCGCTTTACTGTTAATTTCTCTAGGACCAGAAGTTTCGGCTTCTGTGTATAAACACTTAAGCGAAGAAGAAATTGAACGCTTAACACTTGAAATTTCAAGTGTGAAAAAAGTCGAATCGGCTGTCAAAGAGAATATTATTGAAGAGTTTCATAACATTGCGCTAGCGCAAGATTATATTACACAAGGCGGTATCGGTTATGCGAAAACCGTCTTAGAAAAAGCGCTTGGTGCAGATCAAGCGCAGGCGATTTTAAATCGTTTAACATCTTCTTTACAAGTACGTCCGTTTGACTTTGCACGTAAAGCAGATCCAGCACAAATTTTTAACTTTATTCAAAATGAACATCCACAAACGATTGCGCTTATTTTATCTTATTTAGATCCAACGCAAGCAGGGATTATTTTATCTTCGCTTCCGCAAGAAGTTCAAGCAGATATTGCTAAACGTATCGCAGTAATGGATTCAACATCACCAGAAGTAATTAGTGAAATCGAGTCAGTATTGGAGCGTAAACTGTCGTCTACAGTAACGCAAGATTACACTGAAACTGGTGGTATCGATGCAGTCGTAGAAGTGTTAAATGGTGTAGACCGTCAAACAGAAAAAACGATTCTCGATGCGCTCGAAATTCAAGATCCAGAGCTTGCAGAAGAAATTAAGAAGCGTATGTTTGTATTCGAAGATATCGTTACGCTGGATAACCGCTCGATTCAACGTGTTATTCGTGACTGTGAAAACGAAGACTTATTACTTGCGATGAAAGTTTCAAGTGATGAAGTAAAAGAAATTATTTTCCGTAATATGTCACAACGTATGGCAGAGACATTCCGAGAAGAAATGGAAATTATGGGACCAGTTCGACTTCGCGATGTAGAAGAGGCGCAATCGCGTATTGTAGCTGTTATTCGTCGCTTAGAGGATGCAGGTGAAATTATTATCGCCCGTGGTGGAGGAGATGACGTAATTGTCTAGAATCATCCGAAGCACACTAGCTAAAAAATCAGAAGAAAAAGAAATTATAATTCAACCATTTCATCTTTTTCAGCCTGATATGGTAGAAGACTTAGAACAGCTTGAGGAAGAACCTATTATTACGCGTGAAGAATTGTTAGCGGAGCGTGATCAGTTGATGGCTGATGCTAGGCAAAAATTGGAGTTAGAACGCCAACAATTTGATCAGTTCCGCACGGAGCAACTCCAAGTAATTGAAGAACTAAAGCGCATGTGGGAAGAGGAAAAGCTCACATTGCAGCAGCAAGCATATGAAGAAGGCTTTGCACAAGGTTATGAAGAAGGCATTCAAAAAGCAAATGCCGATATGCAACAAGCCCTGCAAACAGCTAATGAAACGATAGAACATGCAAAAGAAAATGCACAGGCGTACATTGATTCACAAGAGGCAGTTATTTTAGAGTTAGCATTAACTGCAACTGAGCGTATTTTGAATACAGTACTTGAGCGTGATGAGGAAGCGTTTGTTTCGATTATTAAGCGCGGATTGAAAGAAGCGCGTGAAATGAAAGAAATTAAAATTTATGTTTCACCTGAATATCATGCTGTCGTTTCTAAAAATCGTGATGAACTTGCTGAAATGTTCCCGACAGATGTACCATTTATGATTTTCGTAAACGAGGATTTGGAAAGTACAGAAAGTTATATTGAAACGAATTACGGTCGGATTGTTGTATCCATGGATACACAATTAAACGAGCTTAGACTAAAGTTACGAGAAATTTTAGATAGTAAGGAATGATCGCATGCGAGCGGCCCAATTAATCGAACATATTCCGAATATATCAACATTCAAAAAGTTTGGTAAAGTTACGCGTGTTGTTGGATTAATGATTGAATCTCAAGGACCTGATAGCTCTATTGGGGATGTGTGTAAAATTCATGTGAATTCACCAACAAACGGTCACCAAATCATTTTAGCTGAAGTTGTCGGCTTTAAAGATGAAATTGTCGTGCTTATGCCGTATTCATCATTACGGGAAATTTCAATTGGTTGTTTAGTTGAAGGAACAGGAAAACCTTTATCAGTGAAAGTTGGGCCTGAACTAATTGGGAAAGTACTTGATTCGATGGGAGACCCGTATGATGGCTATGCATTACCACGTGGTCTCGTTTCGGTCCCGACTGAAAAAGAGCCTCCTAATCCAATGACGCGGCCGCCTATTAGTGAACGGTTAGAGGTTGGGGTAAAAGCAATTGATGGCATGCTAACGGTCGGTAGTGGTCAGCGTGTAGGGATTTTTGCCGGATCTGGTGTCGGGAAAAGTACACTTCTCGGCATGATTGCTCGCAATACAAAAGCGGATCTTAATGTTATTGCGCTTGTTGGAGAGCGCGGCCGCGAAGTCCGCGAATTTATCGAACGCGACCTTGGTCCAGAAGGATTAAGTCGTTCAATCGTTGTTGCCGCTACGAGTGACCAGCCAGCATTAATGCGAATCAAGGCGGCATTTACAGCGACAGCCATTGCGGAGTATTTCCGAGATCGTGGCATGAATGTCATGTTAATGATGGACTCAGTTACGCGTGTAGCGATGGCACAACGTGAGATTGGTTTAGCGGTGGGAGAGCCTCCTGCTACACGAGGTTATACTCCTTCTGTATTTGCGATTTTACCAACGTTACTAGAGCGTACAGGTACAAATATAAAAGGAACAATTACGGCTTTTTATACAGTACTAGTTGACGGGGATGATATGAATGAACCGATAGCGGATGCTGTGCGCGGTATTTTAGATGGTCATATCGTATTAGACCGTACACTTGCCAATAAAGGACAATATCCAGCTATAAATGTGTTAAAAAGTGTTAGCCGTTTAATGAATCATATTGCAGATCCTGAACATGTACAGGCAGCCTCTCGTTTACGTGAATTGTATTATACATATTCAAAATCAGAGGATTTAATTAATATCGGTGCATACAAGCGAGGAACATCTAGAGAAATTGATGAAGCTATTCATTATGAACCATTGATTACAAACTTTTTAAAACAAGGATTTAAAGATAAAGTTTCACTTGAACAAACAGTCGATGAAATTATTGCGTTATCGAATGGTGGTGCGAAATAATGTCACGATATATGTATCGATTTGAAAAAATTTTAACTGTTTGTGAACAGGAGAAAACAGAGACAGAAATAGCATACAAAGAAGCTGTTCGGTCCTTTGAAGAAATTGCAACGAAGTTATACGAACTTCTTAAGAAAAAAGAAGGCTTAATTACATTTCAACAAGAACGCTTAAAAGTTGGCTCTTCAATCGATGAAATTAGTCATTATGCACGTTTTATCGATAGCATGGAGAAAACGATTGAAGAAGTACAGCAAAAAGTTGTGCAGGCACGTACGAAGATGAATTGGCATGAGCAAAAATTATTAGAAAAAAACTTGGAAGTACGTAAATATGAAAAAATGCGTGAAAAAGATTTTGAAGTATATAGGGAAGAACAAAATCGTCTAGAAACAATTTTGTTAGACGAGATTTCCTCCATTACGTACAACAAGAAAGAAATTAGGTGATGTCATGGCGAAGAACGACGTCGAAAAAATTAAAGAAGTCGAGTTAGAAGAGAAAAAGCTGGGTTTTTTTCAAAAGCTTTTCTTTTGGTTTCTAATTCCTGTTGTGTTTACAGTGGCGGTTGTTTTAATTATCGCTCAATTTACGAATACAAATGTGTTCCAAGTAGCTGATAGCGTGAAAGACAAAATTCCATTTCTTTCTTCAGAGGAAGAAATTGTCGGGAATACGTCATTAAATGAAGAAAAAATAGTATCCTTACAGGCCGAAATTCAAGAGAAAGAGGCAGAAATTACACAATTGCAAACAGAAATTGAGTCTGCTACATCGTCCAATGAGGAATTGTTATTGGAACAAGAGCGCTTATTAAACGAAATAGAGCAGTTAAAGCGCGCACAGGAAGAAACACAATTAGAATTTAAGGAAATATTAAAGACGTATGAAACGATGTCAGCAAAAAAAGCTGCCGCTATTTTGGCGGAGATGAGTGAATCTGAGGCGTTACGTATTATGTCGAGTATGAAATCAAATACGTTAACCGCTATTTTTGAAAAAATGGAGCCAGCTGATGCAGCACGATACACAGAATTATTAGCGGAACAGTAGAAGGAGGTGAAAAAATAGAAATGGATATTGCTTTATTACAAATGAAACAAACACGTATTAACACAGCGAAGCAGTCACAGCCTGTCCAAACATCAAGTTCAAACTATGCTAAAGAATCTAACTCTTTCGACAAAGTGTTTAATGACACAATGTCAGGGACTAATGCAGCTATTGAACAACAAAAACAAGTAGCGGCTAATGATAGTCAAGCAATCACAGCAGAAGAGGCTGTAACAGAAGTGACGGAAGTAGTAGAAGCTACAACGCTTGAAGAAGTATTCGATGTGTTAGAAATTGAACATGACGAGGCAATGTTATTTGCTGAAATCGAAGGTCAACTAATACCAGTTGAAGAGATGATGAATTTAGAAGATTTAACTGCTGCGTTAGGAATAACAAAAGAGGAGTTTGAAGCGATCATTCAACAACTTCTCGGTGAAGAAATGCCGATGCATGATGTATGGGCAGTTCTTGAGCAAACACCTGCATTACTAGCACAGATTACTGCTGTATTACAAGGTGAAAGTAATGTAGTGACACCGAAAGAAGCGACAAAAGTAGTCGAGTTTCTAAAATTAGCAGAAACGTTAAGTGTAAAAACGGATACGGTTTATCAACAACAGTATCAATTAAATCAAACAAAAGACTTACTACAATCATTTGCTAGTCAATTCCAATCTGTAACACAACAAGAAGTAACAAAGAGTACTACATTTCAGCAAGTAGTTCAGCAGTTAACACAAACAACAGTGAAGCAAGAAGTAGATACGACACAAGTAAATGCTAATCAGCAACAGGCAACAACTGTCACAACGAAAACAGTTACAGTGACGCTACCAGCACAATCGTCATCTCAATCTGAAGCATTGGCAAAAGAAATTCAAAACTTACTTAACCGTAGTCAATTGTCCAATAATCAAGGAACGATGCGTCTTGTATTAAAGTTATTCCCTGAAAATTTAGGACAAATTCGTATTGAGGTCATGCAAAAGGATGGCTTAATGCAAGCGCGTTTACTAGCAACAACAGCTGCTGGTAAAGAGTTACTTGATTCAAATTTAAATCAATTAAAATCAGCGTTTGTTGCACAAAACATTCAAATGGAGCGTATTGATGTAGCGCAATCACTTCAAGACGCAGAACGCAATAACCGCGATCAAAACTTCTTAAATAACTTCTTCCGACAACAACAGGAGGAACAAGAAGAGAAGAAAGACGGCGAAGATGAGCAACAATCATTCAGTGAATTTTTAACTGAAGAGTTTTTAACTGAGGAGGTGTAAATGTGAGTTCAACTACAACAAACACTGCTAATGCAACTTCTAATGGCATTACAAATGATTATTATTTAAATACATCGAAGTATAAGTATACAACAGAGGCTGATAACGGTAAGCTGGGGAAAGATGCCTTTTTAAAGATTCTAATTACCCAATTACAGAACCAAGACCCAACAGCTCCGATGGATGATAAGGAATTTATCGCCCAAATGGCTCAGTTCTCTTCTTTAGAGCAAATGCAAAATATGACAAAAGCAATGGGAGACTTGCTGTCGTCGCAAAAAGAAACACAATTAATGTCCTATACATCTTTTGTCGGAAAAGAAGTAAAATGGCATGAGTTATCAGAAAAAGAAATAGATGACAAAGGGAAACCTTTAGTACTAGAAGGAACAGGTACTGTAACGGAAGTTAAATTCAAAGAAGGTGAAGCCATTTTCGTCCTTGATAGCGGTAAGGAAATTAGTACTGGCAATATTTCATCGATTTTAGGTAGTAAGGAAAGTGCTTCTACTGGTACTGCACAAGAAAATCCATTTGTACAAGCTAGTCAATTAATCGGACAGACGGTTCAGTATAATTCAGCTGAGGACGTAATTCAAGCTGTAATTGAAGCTATTACAACGAACACTAATGGTAGCATTGAATACATATTAAATAACGGTTCACGCCTACCAAAAGAGCAATTTACATTAGTATCTGAAAGCCAGTCTTCTCAAGAAGCTAATGAACAAGAACAAGAGACACTAGTTGAGGAGTAAGGTGATTGGGCATGATGAATAAAATAAAGATTCAGCACGTTCCATTTCATCCTACATTAACGCCTAAGCAAAATGTGCAGGAAACACAATTCAAGTCGTTCCATGAACATTTACAGCAGGCACAGCAAGAGCTAAAAATTAGCAAGCATGCTTCTGAACGGATGCAGGAGCGTAATATTGAGATTTCACAACAACAGTGGCAGCAAATAACAGATAAAGTATTTGAAGCACGCGATAAAGGTGTAAAGCAACCGTTAGTATTAACGGATCAAGCGGCACTCATTGTAAGTGCAAAAAATGCCACAGTTATTACAGCAATGGACCGCTACGAAGCAAAATCTCAATTATTCACAAACATTGATGGAACAATAGTACTCTAGGCAGGACCGTAAAGGATGCCTCATATCGCGGATTGATTGATGCGATAGATTCAATAATGAAGGGAGAAAGACACAAATATGTTACGTTCAATGTACTCAGGTATTTCAGGATTAAAAAATTTCCAAACAAAACTCGATGTAATTGGTAACAACATTTCAAACGTTAATACACACGGATTCAAAAAAGGCCGTGTAGTTTTTAAAGACTTAATCTCACAAACTACTTCATCTGCTTCAGGTTCTTCACCGAGTACAGGTGGTGTAAATGCAAAGCAAGTAGGTCTAGGTTCTCAATTAGCTGCAATTGATACAGTTATGGGAACGGGATCTTTACAACAAACAGGTCGTACACTTGACTTAGCAATAGAAGGTGAAGGGTTCTTCGTCGTAGCCGAATCTTTAACAAATGATCCAGGTGATCCTACGGCAAATCCACCAACTCCTGCTGATGTACAAGGTTATAATAATACCCTATATACACGTGCAGGGAACTTTTATATGGATGCTGATGGTTATTTAGTAAATGCTGAAGGTAAATATTTAGTAGGGTTGTCTGATAGAACAGGTGAAACAGCTACGGATTCTCAATTCGATGATCAAAAAGGTAATATCGATACTTTAGAGAATGGCACTCAATATGATTTAGGTGGAACTATGGATGCTATGGCTCCAATAAGAATTCCAACAACAGCTCAATCAATGGCTATTGGACAAGATGGTACTATTTCTTATGTTGATGCAAGTGGTAATCTTCAATATGCAGGTACAATCTTAGTTGCTAAATTCCCGAATGCTGAAGGTCTAGAAAAACAAGGTGGTAACTATTATCAAGTAACACAAAACTCTGGTGACCGCTATGTTAATAAAGCAACATTAGACGGTATCGGTAAAATAGTGTCTGGTACCCTCGAAATGTCCAACGTAGATTTATCAGAAGAATTCACAGAGATGATTGTTGCGCAGC
>JBJEFO010000243.1:0-12528 GCA_051874135.1 Lysinibacillus sp. | reverse complement strand
CGGCGCGAATGGCTATGGAACCTTTTATTTAACTACATGTCAAGCACATATTTTATTAAAGAGCCTTTAAAACAATTAGTTTTCTTTCGTCTCCAGTTAACCATAACGTAACCAAACTATTTCGCCATAGTAAAATAAGCTTCCCTAATATGTGTAAGCACGGGAACGCATTATTTTTTTACATGCTAGCACTATTTATTTTGACAGTATTCATTTTTAGCCAAATCAAAAGGGAAACCAGACGGCTCCCTTTATAGTGACTTCATTGTCTGCTTTTATGAAACTTTATGTTCAACTAATTTCACGATACAGCTAGCGATTGCTTTCTTTTCATCCGATGATGCAACATGCCATAAATCTGCTAAAACACGCTCTTGTTCGTTTTGAGGTTCGACGTTTTTAGCTAAGTATTCCCCAATATGAAGAGCCGCTTGGTCAATCAATTTTTTGGACATACCATCTTCTTTTGCATCTTCGACTTGTTCGCCTAAAAACTGCGTCCATTGTTGCCAATTTTCCAATACACCCATGTTTCTCGCCTCCTCTCGCATGTAGTATGTGCGAGAAAGACAATTATATGTACCAACCACCGTTTACATGAATAATTTGACCCGTCACATAATCAGCAGAGCCACTTACATAAAATCGCGTCATCTGAGCAACATCTGTTACAATGCCTAGCCTTTGTAATGGAATCTCATTAGCGATTTGTTGTTTTTCCTGTTCTGTTAAATGGCTATTCATTCCCGTATCGATAAAGCCTGGTGCGATCGCATTCACGCGTATACCGTTATAAGCAACTTCTTGTGCATAGGCTTTTACAAATGCATGTTGGGCACCTTTTACAGCTGAATACACGACTTCACCAGCAGCGCCAACTGAACCCCAAATAGAGCCGATAAAAAGAACATAACTCGTATCATTGGCACGCAATTTCCTCGAAACTTTTGCTAGAAGATGCATTGGGTTTTGTACATGTACACGCCATAGTTTTTCCATTTCTTCGATTGATGTGTCTTCTAATAATTGATTGTATGCATGACCATTTGCAAAAATCACAGCTTGCAATGAAAAGAGTTGGCTAGCAAGGACCTCTGCCCCATCCACCTCAGCAAAATTAGCTTGTACAGGGATAAACTCTTGGGTAGAAAAGCGTTGCGATAATGACAACGCCATTTCCTGTATACGTTCTAGCCCGCTATTGTAATGAAGGTAAAGTGACCAGCCGTCTTGTGCTAGCTCTTCACAAATCGCGCGCCCAATCGAACCAGACGCGCCACATACTAATGCAAACTTTTTCATTTTTTACGTTCACTCACTGGTACGATTTTAAACACCGTTTGTTGCTCTTCACCTTGTAGCGATTTAAATGCTTCTCTTACATCTTCAACCGTTAATTTTTCAACAGTTGGCACCGCATCAAATAAGTTCATATCATTGAACTTATAACGTGTAAATTGGTTAGCAATAAATTCTAAAGAATTCAGTGCACGTAAGAAGGAGCCAATTCGTTTACGTTTAATGCGCTCTACATCTTCCGCCTTAAAAATAGAGCCGTCCTGTGCTTCTTTTAGTCTTCCTTTTATGGCGCTCACTAATTCATCCGGTTTATTCGTATCTGAGCCAATTAATGCAAAACCGTAGCCTTTTTCTAGTGAAAAATCAAACGCATACGATTCATCAATTAACCCTGCTTCATATAGCTGCGTATACAATGTTGAAGCGCGCCCAAATAAGCATTCTAACGCAATTGCTACTGCTAATTCATGTTTTAACATCTTTTCGCCCGATAAATTTACTTCTTTTGCCTTTAAACCAATATATACTTTCGGCTTTTGAACATCCATAGCCATTTCACGCTCTTTAAGCGCTACGCCTTTCGGTTCATCTTCCATTATACGTTCTATTGGCGTTGGCTCAGGGAACTGTTTTTTGCCTTGATTCGCTTCTATAATTGCCATCATTTCCGTCGGATCAACAGCACCTACTACGAATAATAGCATGTTTGACGGATGATAAAATGTGTTATAGCACGTATATAAATGGTCTGCTGTAATTTTATCGATTGATTGAATTGTACCCGCAATGTCAATTTTTACAGGATGCTTATGGTACATGTTTTCTATTGTTCCAAAATATAAACGCCAATCCGGTAAATCATCATACATCGTAATTTCTTGACCGATGATTCCTTTTTCCTTTTCAACCGTTTCTTCCGTAAAATACGGTTGCTGTACGAAATCCAGTAATGTTTCTGTATTTTTATATAGATGGTCCGTTGCAGAGAATAAGTAAGCTGTACGTGTAAAAGATGTGAAGGCATTTGCCTGTGCCCCTAATTCACTAAACTTTTGGAACACATCCCCCTCTTCTTTTTCAAACATTTTATGCTCTAAAAAGTGCGCAATACCATCTGGAACAGTAATTGCCTCTTTTTCACCTAGTGGCACAAATGTACGGTCAATTGAACCGTATTTTGTTGTGAATGTGACAAATGTTTTTGAAAAACCTTTTTTCGGTAAGATGTAAACGTCAAGTCCGTTTTCTAACTTTTTGTAATATAATGTCTCATCTAACTGCTTAAATTCAATCGTTTGCAAAATTAGTCCTCCTTACCGCACAAGAAATAAATCGCTTCTCGTTTTACTTGTTTAGCCATTTGCTCCACATCTTCTTTCGTTACTTGTTGCCAACGACTCGCCCAAGTATCAAATGTAAATGCCTCATTTAAATCTTTGTACTGATCATAAATTTCAATTTGACCACGCGCAGAATCGAGCGCTTCTTTCAACTGATTCGTTAGCATCGCCTTTGTTTGCGTTAGCTCTAAATCTGAAATTTCGCCATTCTGCATAGCCGTTAATTGTTCATTAATGACATCAATGGCCTTTTTCTCATTAGACGGTTCAATACCAGACGTAACAAAAACAAGTCCATATTGTGATGCGTATGAGCTAGATGCATAATAGGCTAAACTTTCACGCTCACGGACATTCATAAATAATTTTGAGTGCGCATATCCACCAAAAATACCGTTAAAAATCTGCATTTTAGGGAAATCTGGATCCCCGAAATATACCGGTGTTGAAAAGCCTATGTGTAGCTTTCCTTGCTTCATTTCTTGTTGTTCTTTTGTATATTCCTGGGGCTTTGTGTCAATTTTAGTCTTTGATTTCTTTTCATGCAACTCTCGATCACCAAACGGTAGTTCTTGACGAAGCTTCTCTGTTATTTCCTCAATGTTGATATCACCAACAACATAAATATCAATTGTATCGTTTTGTAGCATTGAATCATACGCCGCTTTAAGTGACTGTGGCGTTACAGCTTTTACTGTTTCAATTGTCCCATTTGACGAAATAGATGCTGGATGATTCGGTCGTAAAATTTGCATTAGGCGATGCTGTGCATAGCGTGCCTTATCATCAAAAATAGAATGAATACGCTCCAATACCATTTCTTTTTCCCGTTCTACAATAGACGGAACAAATACATCGTTTTCTAGATTAGGGTTAAAAATAACTGTGTGCATTAAATTAAGCACTTCTTGTAATACATTTGAATTTGCTAAATACTGATCATTCACTGTTTCGACATTTAGTAAAAGTGTATGCTCACTACCGCGCTTCGTTGTATCAAAATAAAGAACTGTACCAAATAAATCATCTAAATAACTACGAAACGCTGCTGATGTTTTAAACTTTTCATTTGAATGTTGTAACACATTTGATAATACCGTACGCTCCGCTGCATCTTTCGTCGTTAAAGGTCGTCTCCATTTGACCGAAAAATTGACAGTTTTAAATTGCGTCGTTTGTCGAATATGTAAAGAAACGCCCTTCGCTAATTGTGTTGTTAAAAACAAAAAAACTCCTCCTGACTACCTAATTAATACATATCTATTCAATACTACTATACATGTGAATATGCACATATTGCAAAAGTATTATACAGAAAATGAAAAAGCGTTTGTCTCAAAAAAAATTGAGGCAAACGCTTTTAAAAAACATAACTTGTGCAAAAGTAGCGCAAGTGGATATCTAAACAGTTATCCGTTCTTACATAGCAAAGGAATTATCGTTTCCCTTTAATATACGGTACACCAGATGCTTTCGGTGCAGTAGCTTTTCCGATAAATCCTGCTAACGCTAAAATCGTTAACACATACGGTAAAATTGTTAAGAATACTGGTGGAATATCTTTTACGTATGGAATAGAACCACCTGCAATTGCTAATGCTTGCGCTAAACCGAAGAATAGTGCCGCACCCATCGCACCGATTGGATGCCATTTACCAAAGATCATCGCTGCAATCGCCATGAAGCCTTGTCCGTTAATTGTTGCATGACCAAAATCATTAGTAATCGTTTGTGCATAAATCGCACCACCAATCCCTGCTAACGCACCAGAAATCATCACTGCAACATAGCGCATTTTCGTTACATTAATCCCCATTGTATCAGCTGCCATTGGATGCTCACCAACCGAACGTAAACGTAAGCCAAACGGTGTTTTATAAATAACAAACCAAGCTAAGAGCGCAACAGCAACAGCTAAAATCGATGTACCATATACATCCTTAAAGAACATTGGTCCGATAACCGGAATGTCCGATAAAAGCGGTATATCAAAACGAGCAAAACGCTCTTGAATAAAGTCCGTTTGACCTTTTCCATCAAATAGCATTTTTACAGAAAATAGCGCAATAGCTACTCCTAGTAAGTTTAAAGCAACCCCTGTAACCGTTTGATCCGCACGGAATGAAATTGCTGCAACTGCTAGGAATAATGAGAAAATTGCACCGACTAACATTGCTACTACTAATGATGCCCACGGTGTCAAGCTACCAAGTAAATCTGCTGTAAATAAGTTAAATACAATCCCTACGAAGGCACCGATGACCATAATACCTTCAATACCAATGTTTACAACTCCCGAACGTTCTGAGAACACACCGCCAATCGCACCTAAAATAAGTGGAGCAGCATAGAAGATTGCAGAAGGGACGATGAAATATAACACTTCTAAAAAGCTCATATTATTTGCCCTCCTTTTTATTACCGAATTTTTCTAAAAGTAATCGAATAGCATAGCCTGATGCTACGAAGAAGATGATTAATGCAATAATAATTGAAACGATTTCTATCGGAATACCTGCTTCATTTGGCATATTTAATGCCCCGAATTTTAACGAGCCAAATAATGATGCACCAAATACTACCCCTAGAGGTGTATTCGCGCCAAGTAAGGCAACCGCAATTCCGTCAAATCCGATACCTGTAAAGCCACCTTTTACAGCAGCGTAGCCAAATGTACCAAGCGCTTCCATCGCTCCACCAAGACCTGCAAACATACCAGAGATGGTCATTGCTAACACGATATTTTTCTTTACATTCATCCCAGCATATTCTGCAGCATTTTGGTTGAATCCAACTGCCTTTAACTCAAAGCCGCGCGTTGTTCGCTCAAGAATGAACCACATTACAAACACCATAATAAGTGCAACAATTATCCCCCAGTGAAGTCGAGAGTAATCTGTTAAACTTTCTAACCAAGGTGAACGTAAAGACGCACTTTCTTGAATTTTTTCTGTACGATCTCCACCCGACCACATTTTAATTAGCGCATTCGTAACATGAAGCGCCGTATAGTTTAACATAATCGTTGCGATAACTTCGTGTACGTTGAATTTCGCCTTTAAGACGCCCGCAATAAATGCCCAAAATGCACCTGCTGCTGCTGCTGCTATAAGCGCAAGTGGTAAGTGAATAATTTTCGGTAGCCCTTCAAATGCATAACCAACATATGCAGCAGCTACCCAACCCATAATTAACTGGCCTTCAACCCCGATGTTAAATAAACCTGTACGGAACGCGAAGGCTACCGCAAGACCTGCTAATAAATATGGTGTGATTTGGCGAATTGTCTCACCAATTGTATACGTATCTCCAAAAATACCATTCCATAATGCAATATAACCTGCTACAGGATCATACCCGGATACAAGCATAACAATTGCACCAACAAGTAATCCTAAAATTACCGAAATAATAGGAACGAGTAGATTGATTACTCGATTAGACATCGATTATTCGTCCCCTTTCATTGCTTTTTTTGATTGCCCTGCCATTAGTAAACCTAGCTCTTGCTCTGTCGTTTGCTTCGGATCTAATGTATCGACAATTTGTCCATCGTAAATTACGGCAATTCGATCAGATACGTTCATTACCTCGTCTAATTCAAACGAAATTAATAATACGGCCTTTCCTTTATCACGCTGTTCAATTAAACGGCGATGAATAAATTCAATTGCCCCTACATCCAGTCCACGTGTCGGTAAAGCAGCAATTAAAAGCTCAGGGTTACGATCTACCTCACGCCCAATAATTGCCTTTTGCTGGTTACCTCCAGATAATGCACGAGCCATAGTTGACTCTCCATGTCCCGTACGAACATCAAACTCTTCGATAACTTGATTTGCCTTTTTCGAGATTTTTTTATAATCAATAATCCCAAACTTAGAAATTGGTTCCTTGTAATATGTTTGAAGTGCGATATTATGTCCAATTGTAAAATCTAACACTAAACCATGCTTATGACGATCTTGTGGAATATGACCTAAGCCTGTCTCAGTAACTTCACGTGGCTTTTTATTTGTTACATCGACACCGTTCATTATCACTTTACCACTTTTTACCTTACGAAGACCTGTAATAGCTTCAATTAGCTCAGATTGCCCGTTTCCGTCAATCCCAGCAATACCAACGATTTCTCCTTTACGTACCGATAAATTTAAACCTTTAATTTTTTCGATACCACGGTAATCTAGTACTACTAAATCCTGAACATTTAATACTTCTTCTGTTGGATTTGCTGGACCTTTTTCCGTTTTAAAAGTAACCTGACGTCCAACCATTAATTCAGCAAGTTGGTCTGGATTCGTTTCAGCTGTAACAACTGTTCCAATCCCTTTCCCTTTTCGAATAATTGTTACACGATCCGATACTTCCATAATTTCTTTTAATTTATGAGTAATTAAAATAATCGACTTACCTTCTTCAATTAAACGGCGCATAATTTGAATAAGCTCCATAATTTCTTGCGGTGTAAGCGATGCAGTTGGCTCGTCAAAAATTAAAATTTCAGCACCACGATATAATGTTTTTAATATTTCAACACGTTGCTGCATCCCTACCGAAATATCTTCAATTTTCGCGTACGGATCTACATCTAAGCCGTATTTTTCAGAAAGAGCCTGAATATCCTTTGCAGCATGCTTAACATTTACAACGCCGCCCTTAGTTGGCTCACTTCCTAAAATAATATTTTCTGTTACAGTAAAGTTCTCAACGAGCATAAAATGCTGGTGAACCATCCCAATTCCTAAATCATTCGCTACATTTGGATCTGTAATTTTTACTGCTTTTCCACGCACCTTAATTTCACCAGCTTCAGGCTGATAAAGTCCAAACAGCACATTCATTAAAGTCGATTTCCCTGCACCATTTTCACCTAATAATGCATGTATTTCGCCTTTTTTTAGTTGGAGGGTGATATTGTCATTGGCAACGAATCCACCGAACTCTTTACGGATTCCTAGCATTTCAATCACGTATTCCACTCTATTCACTCCCTTAGGCATATTTAAAGTATTAAAATTAACACAGGAAAGATTTTACATAAAATCTTTCATCTATTAATTTTCTAGCAATATTATTAGATAAAGGTTACATATATCTATATAGAGCGCTTACATTGCTATGTAAAGAAATTTTTAAAATTGTCTAAAAACATCCTTTAAGTACAAAATCATCATAGAGACTATGAATATATTTCATCTCTATGATGATTAAAAAAATTATTTTACTTCTTCAGGAACTACAATTTCACCCGAAACGATTTTTGCTTTATATTCTTCAACAGTTTTTAATACGTCCTCTGGGATAGCACCGCGAGAATCAGCTAGGCCAACACCATCTTCAGCTAAGCCGTAAACAGTCGTTTGACCACCTGGGAATTCACCAGCTTTTGTACGGTTTGCAATATCAATTACTGCATTCCCTACGCCTTTAAGCATAGAAGTTAACGTTACGTTTTGGTCACCTACTTGACCTTCATCATATTGGTCAGCGTCAACACCGATTACCCATACGTTTGCGTTAGGATCTTTTTCTTTACGCTCTTTCGCTTCTGTGAATACACCGTTACCAGTACCACCAGCAGCGTGGAAGATAATATCAACACCTGAAGAGTACATACGGTTCGCAGCAGTTTTACCTAGCTCTGCTTTATCAAATGCTTCCGCATAGTATACATCGATTGAGATATCAGGATTCACCGCTTTAGCACCCGCTTCAAAACCAGCTTGGAAGCGCTCAATTACTGGAATCGATTGCCCACCAATGAAACCGATTTTCCCATCTTTAGACATAGAAGCAGCAACTACACCCGCAAGGAATGCACCCTCTTGCTCTTTGAATAGTACTGACGCTACGTTAGGCGCATCTACTACTGAGTCAATAATTGCAAGCTTTGCATCTGTGCGTTGATCAGCGATTTCTTTTACCGCATCGCCCATTAAGAAACCAACACCAAATACTAAATCAAAGTCACGACGTAATAGTTGAGTTAGGTTAGTGTTGTAGTCAGCGTCAGACTTTGATTGTAAGTAATCGTATCCTTCACCTTTTGATAAGCCGTTTTCTTGACCCCACTTTTGAATACCTTCCCAAGCAGATTGGTTGAATGATTTGTCGTCAACACCACCAACGTCTGTTACCATTGCGATTTTGAATTCATCACTGGCTGTTTCTTCTGTTGCATCGTTATCACCAGTTGTATCGTTGTTTGACGTATCTTTTGATGCATCATCGTCGCTACCACATGCAGCTAAAATAGCACCAGTTGCTACTACAGATGAGATTAATAGACCAAATTTACGTTTTTTCATAAGTGAGTCCCCCCATAGGAAATTTTTTATTAGCAGGAAGTTACAAATGCTCTACACCCGTTTACGAACTACATGGAAGCTGAATTTATCAGCTCTAAAATAGTTCTTTGAATACAATACTAACTGGTCATTGTCATCGTAGTGAAGTTGCTTCAATACGAGCAATGATTTTTCCGGTCCACATTTTAAAATCGGTGAAACTGTTTCGTGATAACCAACTGTATCAATGTATGTCACTGCATAAGCTATACGAATATTCCCTGATTTTTCAAGGGCCGAGAAAAGAGATAAATCTTCGTTTTCTAAAAATTGCTTCGGCAAATATTTAGATGGAACTTTATCGATACAATATACGACTGGTTCCCCATCTGCCGTTCTAACACGTTCAATTGTGATTACATTGTCATCAATGTCGGTTTGGAATCTGTTTATATCGTCTTCAGTTGGTTTATCTTCAGTTGCACTCATAAAGATTGTTCCTGGTTTCATACCAGCCTTTTCAATCATCGATGAAATACTTGATAGTTGTTCAATTCCTGATGTGAAAACTGGCTTAGGATTTACAAATGTACCTACACCATGACGACGTACTATTATGTTTTCCTCTTCCAATAGCCGAAGAGCCTCTCGTAAAGTTGCTCGGCTTACCCCAAGTGATTTAGAAAGTTCAAATTCAGATGGTAGTTTTTCATTTTCCTGATAAACACCTTTTTCAATATCTGATTTTAAACGATCAATTACTTGTAAGTATAAATGACGATGATCAGTTTTAATTGTCACTTTAACCACCACCAAAATAAAGATCAGACATCTGATGTACAACAATTCCTACTAATTCGTTGATTAATATAACATTTTTATTTTAATATGAAAACACATTTCATGAAAAACTATTTATTAAATCTCATTCTTTAGTAAAAAAAGCTGTTTTTCGACATAATTAATAGCAAAATAGAGTTTGTAACACCCTATTGTTACTCAATCATTGACTTAGTAATTAAAACTTGGCGTGGTTTGCTACCATCTGGTGGACTAACAACACCGCGCAACTCCATCTGATCCATAATTCGCGCAGCCCTCGCATAGCCTATTCGGAATTTGCGTTGTAACATTGATACCGATGCACTTTGCATATCAATGACAAGTTGAACAGCCTCATCATATAACGCATCTTTGTCATCTGGTAGCTCTTGCATTGGTTCATCCGTCGGTATCATCGCCTCCTCATACTGTACCTTTTGTTGTGAAATAACATAATCGACAACAGCTTGTACTTCTGCATCGGATAAAAATGCACCTTGCACTCGTGTTGGTTTGGAAGCTCCTGCCGGCAAGAACAGCATATCACCTCGTCCAAGTAAACGTTCAGCACCACCCATATCAAGTATCGTACGTGAATCAACAGCACTTGATACTGCGAAAGCAATACGAGATGGTATGTTAGCTTTAATAATTCCTGTAATGACATCTACTGATGGACGCTGTGTTGCTAAAATCAAATGAATACCTGCTGCGCGTGCCATTTGTGCAAGTCGAGTAATTGAATCTTCTACTTCTCCAGGAGCAACCATCATTAAATCAGCAAGCTCATCAACAATGACAACAATATACGGTAATTTAGATTGTTTTTCCTTATGCTCTAAATTGTGATGATCGATATATTCATTGTACCCTTCAATGTTTCGTGTACCTGTATGGGAAAATAAATCATACCTTCGTTCCATTTCTGACACTACTTTTTGAAGACCTTGTGCTGCTTTACGCGGATCCGTTACAACCGGGGCTAGTAAATGGGGAATACCGTTATAAACATTTAGCTCCACCATTTTCGGGTCAATCATCATCATTTTGACTTCTTTCGGCGTCGCACGCATTAATATCGATACGATAATGCCATTAATACAGACGGATTTCCCACTCCCTGTAGACCCTGCTACAAGTAAATGGGGCATTTTATTCAGTTCCGCTAATTTTGCTTGCCCTGTAATATCTCGTCCAAAGCCGATTAACAATTTTGCTTCTGGTCTGTTATTTTCTTTCGATTCAAGTACTTCTCGTAATGTGACAATTGCTATTTCACTATTAGGTACTTCGATTCCAATAGCAGATTTTCCTGGTATTGGTGCTTCAATTCGAATATCTTTTGCTGCAAGTGCTAATGCCAAATCATCCTGTAAGCTCACAATTTTACTAACTTTCACACCTACATCTGGCATTACTTCGTATTTGGTAACAGCAGGGCCAAGATGCACCTGTGTCACACGAGCTTTCACGCCGAAACTTTGAAATGTTTGCTCGAGTTTTTTTGCATTGCCTTGTATCACTTTATATTCTCCGCTTTGGTCATGCTCAGGTGGTGGACTTAATAATTGAAGTGTTGGTAACTTATAAAAATCATTTTCCACCTTATCTGCCATATGAATAGAATCATCTATTCCCTTTCCCAAATCACCGTCTTCCATAGACTCGTCACTTTGTTCAACATTTTCTGTAAATGCAGAAATAACGGGCTCTTGATATTCCACCTGCTCTACTGTTGCAACCGCCTCTTCATCTGGTTTCTCCGGTTTCTGCTTTACTCGTCTCGTTCTTGGGGTGGGTTTTTTTCTTTTACGTCCTTTAAAATTAATTTTAATGCTAGGACTCTTTTCAATTAATATCGGAACTAGTGCCTTACCTGTTATTAAAATTGTTCCAATAATGAGCAAAACAACCGCAGCTATTTTTGCGCCAGTTGCTTCAAATAAAACATGCATCATACTAAACAATAAAGCACCTATCATGCCACCACCAAGTGAATTATTGCGGTTAATCACACCTTCTGATGGAATTAAAATACGCCATGTTTCACGAAGTACAGAATCACTCAATAATAAATTCGCTTTATGCATTTGCTCAAACAGAATTGAATGACTAAACACTGCAAAGCTACATACAATTAGCATGAGCCCTACAATAATCCGGTTGCTTAATTTTACCCCACGCCTTCTAACCATTAACATACCAGCGATTAAAATACATAAAAACGGGACAAAGAAATGTAAATTGCCTAGTAGAAACAGTGAAAGGTTATAGACTACTTGTCCAACAATACCAAGCTCAAAAAAAGTAATAACCGCGAAGGCAATTAACAGTACCCCCATAATTTCATAAGCTAACGGATGTAACTCCTTATTACCTTTCGACTTCGCCTTCGTTTGTCCCTTTCCCCTTTTCTTATTTTTTTTCTCAGCCATGTATTTCACCTGCTTTCTTTTAACAAGAACTAAATACTTATAATGAGCAAATATTAATCAAGTTGGTAGCCTTCGCGCTTTGCCACAGCCGTAGCAGGAACTAGCGTTGAAAAGACACGCTATTTCCCACTCCGGCTCCTGTGGCTGTGACGCGCTACGGCAAAAACTGCATCCTTCTTTACATATTTAAAGGGTTTTCCCCGTTCTAATACTTGTTAAAGTGTTGTATCAATTCGCTTTCCCACTGCGTGCTATTCTCTAGATGTTTAGTAGCAGATAGAGTTATATTTTAAAAAAAGGATTTCCTTTCTGCTTCGTGAGCGAAAGAAAATCCTTTGTGTG
>JBJEFO010000242.1:0-12553 GCA_051874135.1 Lysinibacillus sp. | reverse complement strand
AAAGGAACAAAAGAATTTACTAAAACGAATTTAGCGTTATTTGCAGCAGGATTTATTACATTTGCAAATTTATATATTACACAGCCATTGTTACCATCGTTTTCTGACGAATTCGGTATTACGCCAGCTACAGCGAGCCTTTCTTTATCCATTGCGACGGTGACACTTGCCTTTAGCCTCATCTTATTTGGTTCGTTATCGGAAGCATGGGGACGCAAAGTCATTATGACGATATCGATCGTTGCTTCTTCACTGTTAACATTAATACTAGCGTTTAGTCCTTCCTTTGAATCTTTATTAATATTGCGAGCTGTCCAAGGTTTTTTACTAGCGGGAGTTCCTGCCATTGCGATGGCTTATTTAGGAGAAGAAATAGACGGTTCAAGTCTTGGCATTGCTATGGGGCTTTACATAAGCGGAAATTCAATTGGTGGTTTAGCAGGTCGAATCATCATGGGAACGATGACCGATTTATTTACATGGCGCATTGGCATATTAACTCTTGGTGGATTAAGTATTTTAATTTGTTTATATTTTGTATGGGCACTTCCACCCTCGAAGCATTTCACTGCTCGACCTTTAAATTTTGTAGCTTTAACAAAATCTCTTTTCCGACATATGAAAGATCCTGGTTTAGTGAGCTTATTCGGTATTGCCTTCACGTTAATGGGTGGATTTGTCACATTATTCAATTACATTAGCTATAAATTGTTGGATGAACCGTATTCGCTTAGCGCTACATTAGTAGGCTGGATTTTTATTATTTATTTAGTAGGTACATTTAGTTCAACATGGTTTGGTAGTTTATCTGATCGTTTCGGTAGACAACCCGTGTTAATTGCTGGCATATTCATTATGTTTAGCGGAGCGCTTTTAACGATTCCGATTCATTTATTCATTAAAATACTTGGCATTACTATTTTTACATTTGGCTTTTTTGGCGCACACTCCATCGCTAGCGGTGCAGTTAGTTTCCGCGCGAAAAAAGATAAAGCACAAGCTTCCTCTCTCTATTTATTTGCCTATTACTTCGGCTCTAGTGTAGGTGGAACGACTGGCGGCTTTTTCTGGCTCCATTACGGCTGGAATGGCATCGTTATGTTTATTACAATATTAATTGTAATCGCGCTACTATTAGCCATTAGTTTTACAATCATTACAAAAAAAGAAAACGCAAAAATGCTGTCATAACATTTTTGCGTTTTTTAGTTTCTTATATTCTATTGACGAACCCAGCTTAGTCCTAGCGTTCCTTCACCTGTTAATGCTCCGACTACTGCCGAAAGTTCCGTAATAACAAAGTTTATATTCGGATAGCTCGCTTCTAGTTCTTTTTTCCACTCAGCTGCCCCGTCTATATTATTTGTATGAATTACCGCTACTTCATCAACAATTGATTGTGCTAACGCTTTATCTAAAGAGTCTGTAATCGCCTTTTTTGCACGCTTTTCTGCACGTACTTTTTGCGCTACTACACAGACACCCTTATCATAAGTAATGACAAGCTTAATATTTAATAAGTTACTTAAAAACATAGCCATTCCTGATACACGACCACTTTTATGCAACTTTTCTAGATTAGCAGGAATAAAAGATAATTCTGATTGCGGACGCATTGCTTCAATTCCAGCAACGATTTCTTCAGGACTAGCTCCCTGTTTTTCTAATTCAAATCCTTTTTCCAGCATTTTTTGCATTGGATATGAGCCAATCATCGAATCGATAACGTAAGCTTTAAAGCCCGCTTGCTCTGCTGCCATCGGTGCACTTATTGCTGTACCAGATTGTTGCGCTGATGTATGCACAGCAATCGCTACATCATATCCTTCTTCTTTTAGACGCTCATACAACGCAACATGCTCGCCAAAATTCGGTTGTGAAGTTGTTGGATGTGTCTTTGACATACGTAGTTTTTCGTAAAATTCTTTATGCGTTAAATCAACTGTTTCGCGGTAAGCGCCATCTTCAAAAACTATATTTAAAGGTAATACATGTACATTATGCTTTTTAATAAATTGTGGGGTTAACAATGCTGCTGTATCTGTAACCCATGCTATTTTTTTCACCTTTTGCAAATCCCCTTGCTGTATATATTCACAATCATTCACTCTATATATTGAAAACGCTCACGTATAGTGACAAGTGTCATGTATGCTTAATTTAATAGAATAACTGTCATACTTTCGACATTATTTAGGTAAATTATACAAAGAATTATGTAGTATTTTATTTTACAAAACAATTTATATCGTATACGATATAAATTGAGGTGAGTAAATATGGGGCAATCATTAGAGCATCAACTTTGCT
The DNA here is from genome assembly GCA_051874135.1 of Lysinibacillus sp. Taxonomy (GTDB): domain Bacteria; phylum Bacillota; class Bacilli; order Bacillales_A; family Planococcaceae; genus Lysinibacillus_B. The sequence goes on along the minus strand of JBJEFO010000242.1, from coordinate 10,243 downwards.
TCGAAGTGTATAAAGCAGCTAATCAATTTACAAAACTGTATACGAAAACGCTACAACCATTTGGCTTAACGTACGCTCAATACTTAGTGTTACTCGCATTATGGGAAAAAGATAACCAAACAACATCATCCTTATGTGAAAAATTAAATTTAGGAATTGGCACACTTAATCCCGTGTTACAAAAACTACTTGAAAAAGGGTGGCTTAAAAAAACGCCTTCGCCAAAAGATAAGCGTGCGTCAAATTTCTCACTGACACCATTGGCAAAGGAGGAGCGCCCTAAAATTGAACAGTCTATAATTAACAAACTGTTCTGCTTTGATTTCTTGCCAAATGAAGGGCCAATAATAAAAGAAAAACTAAAGCAATTAAATGAATTTTTAGCGATGCTGAATAAGGGGGAAACAGTATGAGTATTTATGATATTCGCGTAACGACAGATTTAGGGGAAACGTATACGTTAGATCGCTACAAAGGAAAAGTAATGCTAATTGTAAACACAGCAACGAAATGTGGACTAGTTGGGCAATTTGACGACTTGGAAACGCTCTATAAAAAATATGAAAACCAAGATTTTGTTGTACTTGGCTTTCCATCGAATCAATTTAAACAAGAGGTCGGTACAGCCGATCAAGCATCACAAGCTTGCCGTTTAACGTACGGTGTCACATTCCCGATGCACGAAATTGTTAAAGTAAACGGAGACGATGCACATCCATTATTCAAACTATTAACGGAAGAAACAAAAGGACTATTCGGGAAAAAAGTAAAATGGAATTTCACGAAGTTTTTAGTCGATAAAGACGGCAATATTGTGAAACGCTTTGCGCCGACAGATAAACCGTTAAAATTTGAAAAAGAAATCCAAAATTATTTATAAAAGACGAGGCAATTTGCCTCGTCTTTATTATTTTACCGTTAATTTTTTCTCCCGGAATACTTCTTGTGCGATTGTTAATGCGTTTTGCACGCGCGGGAAACCGATATACGGCACCATTTGTAGTAATGCCTCTACAATTTCCTTTGGTGTTAAACCGGCATGCAAACCGCGCGTAATATGCGTTTTCGTTTGCGGTCCTGCCCCTTGTGTCACAACCGCTGTAATGACGACTAATGCACGCTTCTTCTTGCCGAGCCCGTCACGTGAATAAATATCCCCGTATGCAAATTCGACAATCATTTTACGTAAATCTGGTGCAATATCCGCTAAAGCATCCGACTCTACCATTTGTTTCAGTGCATCCGCTGTCACATAATCTTTCATCGTTTCTAATCCCTTTTGAAAACGATCCATCATCATCCCCTCCGACTAAATTTTACCATAAAGGAGGTTGCTGGTCGTCACTTTCTTTTGTGAACTGTGTTGTATAAGGAACGATGAGAAAAATTGTCGAAAGACCTGTAATGACTAAAATACTAAATGTGTACACAGCATGGATTCCCGTCCATTGCAAAGCTATACAAATCGGTGCAATCAGATAAACCGGTGCCTGCTTTTGTACTACTTTACGATCTGGATATATCAATTCTCCACATGTATCACACGTTTCTTTATATGCATTTGTCGCCTTTTTACGCGCCTGCTTTTTCGTAAACACTTCACCACAATGCGGACAATGTGGTTCGAATAAATCTCGTGTTAAATAAATTTGGATTAGTAGTATTAGTGCAATTAAAAAAATACTAAACATTCCTTGCACAAATAACAGTCGATACGGTAAATAAAATGCACCTAGCCAAACAATTGCTTGTAGTAACAGTACGCTTAGTACTAGCCAAATCATTTTTGGCGATTTGAGTATATGTTGCACTTTTTGAATAACAGGTCTGTGCTGCCACCGCTTGACTTTTTGACAATTTAAAATAAAAAGCGTATAGCTCCCCATCATTAGTATGAGCGTAGCCGTAATCCATAGTATGATTTCCAAATTCAATGGCTGAAACATTATCTCCTTCACCGTGTCCTGACTTGCCGTTTGGTAATTGGTCTGCTGTGGTTGCGTATTGAGCCAAATTAAAAAGATTGCGAGTATAACAAATGCAGGTCCGATAATTGGGACAAATGATTTTTTTCTTTTTATAGAAGGCTGTTTTATTCGTTCTTTCATACGTTCCTTTTGCACGTCAGTTAATTTTAGTTGTTCTAATTCTTGTTTCCAATTATCTTGTATCGTCATTTGCTAACACCTCCCACTGCTGTTTTGGCAAAGCTTGTTTTAATTTTTCTCTTCCCCGTTGTAATCTTGTTTTCACTGTTGAAACGGGTACTTGTAGAAATTCAGCAATATCATTCACTTGTAAATCTTCATAATAATATAACAGCAATACTTCTCGATATTTAACCGGTAACTTTAATACAGCTGTTGTTATTTCTCCACGTTCTTCATTTTGTAAAACGTGTTGATCTGCTCCTTTCGTAGTTCCTGTAAATTGCTCGAGTAGTGAAAATGTTCGATGTTTCCAACTACGTAAATAATCATAGCTACGATTAATCGTCATTTTTGTTAAGTATGTTTTCATCGAAGCTCGCCCGTCATAGCGGTCCTTCGTTTGATAAAATTTTAAAAATACATCTTGCACAACTTCTTCCGATGCACGTTCATCTTTCGTATAAATAAAGGCAACACGATACAAATAGTCGCCATATGTATGAATTAGTTGTTCAATATCCATCTTGCCCCTCCTCTCTATACATACAGACGTAGGGAATTTCTTCTAGGACTCAAAATTTATTAGAAAGATTTTACTTCTCATAAAAAAATAAGATATACGCGCGGTAGTGAGCACGTATACCTTATTGTCTATGGTTCAAAACTTTGAAGTACCTCTTTAGCTACTTGTTGTAAATCACCAGAGCTCATTGCAATTTGCTCCACTACACTCGCAACAACCATTTTCGAGTAAAACGGCAGTGTTGCCACAACTTGCTCAAGTATAATGCGTTTTAATTCGTCATCCTCAGAAAGCAATGCTTCTTCAATATGCGGTGTACTCTCGGTAGGATACTGCTTAATCATCGCTAAAATCGACTGTTGCAGTGATTCGTCTTTTAAAGCACTTATTAGTTGCGGGAAATGCGCCACTACTTCCGCTACAGGTGCTTGTGTAAGCGCCACTATTTTTTCACGTTCCATACACTCACCTCTTAAATTCTTCTTAAAAATGCTGCAACCATTTGTTCACCTGTTTCAGTACCAATCGACTCCGGATGGAACTGCAAGCCGAAAACAGGATAGTCCTTATGTTGAATCGCCATAATTTCTCCATCATCCGCTGATTTCGCTGTTATTTCAAAGTCCGGATGTAATGTATTTGGCTGAATAATTAGGGAGTGATAGCGCATCACTTCTACTTCTGAATCGAAGCTTTCAAATAACCCCTTCTTATCGTACGTTAATACACTCGTTTTCCCATGCATAATATTGTTTGCTCGGACTACATCACCACCAAATGCCTCGCCAATTGCTTGATGGCCAAGACAAATACCTAAAATCGGGAACTCTGTGTAAAGCTCGCGAATAATATCGACTGTAATACCGGCTTCTGACGGTGTGCCTGGTCCTGGTGATAACACAATCGCATCCGGCTGCATTGCGCGAATTTCTTCAATTGTTAATGCATCATTGCGCACAACTTTTACTTCACGTCCTTGTGCTGCAATTTGATGGTATAAATTATATGTGAATGAATCATAGTTATCGATTAATAAAATCATTTTCGCACCTCCAGTAACGCACGTGCTTTATTTAACGTCTCCTCGTATTCAGATTCAGGTATCGAATCATACACAATGCCTGCACCTGCTTGCACATATGCTTTGCCATCTTTGACAATCATCGTACGGATTGCTAGTGCTAAATCCATGTTCCCTGTTGTGGAAATATAGCCGATTGCTCCTGAATAAACGCCGCGCTTCTTCTGCTCTAGCGCATTAATAATTTGCATCGCGCGAATTTTCGGCGCACCTGATACAGTACCCGCTGGTAAACTCGATGCAAGTACATCAATGACATGGGCATCATCCCGCAAATCACCAATTACTTCAGATACGATATGCATAACATATTTGTAACGCTCAATATTCATATATTTCGTCACCCGAACGGAGCCAATTTTCGCAACACGCCCAACATCATTTCGCCCAAGATCGACTAACATTTTATGCTCCGCAATTTCTTTTGCATCAGCTAATAGTGATGCAGCGATTACCTCGTCCTCTTCAGGCGTTTTCCCGCGTGGCTTCGTACCTGCAATTGGATTTGTTGTGACAATACCATTTTGCACTTTCACTAAGCTTTCAGGAGAAGTACCTAAAATCGTGTAATCACCAAACTCTACATAAAACATATATGGTGATGGATTGTTAGCACGCAATTTACGATACAAACCAAAAGGATTGCCGTCAAAATTTGCTTCAAACGTTTGCGATAATACAACTTGGAAAATGTCTCCTTTTCGAATATGTTCCTTTGCTGTTTCCACCATTTCGATAAAGCGAGCTTTTTCAATCGTTGTGTTAAACGAAATAGCTGGTGGTTCTTCTGTTGACTGTGCTTGTTGTGCATTTAACTGTGCCTCGATTTGAGCAATTGCTTTCTCCATGTCCTCAATCGTTCTACCTGTTTGGAATAAATCAATTGCTGCCACTGTAACGGTTTGAAGTAAGTGATCGATGACAATAAATGTATCGTAAAAAAACACATGCACATCTGGCATATTGTACGCGTCATTTACAATATCACCGATTTGTTCAAAATGGAAAGCTGTTTCATAGCCAAAATAGCCGATTGCACCGCCGAAAAAGGCAAATGGATAATCCCCTGAACGCACTGGCAAGCAACTTTTTAATTGCTCTAAAACGGATACATTCAATGTTGCTGTTTCACCGTTTTGCGTATAAATACAGCTATACTTGCCACCTTTTAACTCGGCAATCGGATTTGCTGCAATAAATGAATAGCGTCCGCTTTCATCATATTTCGCATTTGATTCGAATAAAACTTTATGCGCTCCTTGTAGTGCATTAAAAATGGAAATAGGTGTTAACGTATCACCTTGAATTGTGCGTACTACATAATCTTTTGTCTCAACTGTCATCTCAACTATCTATCCTCTCTCAGCTCATTTTTTGCACACAAAAAGGCTCCCCGTATCAAAGGACGGAGAGCCGTGGTGCCACCTTCATTGACTAATGATAAAAATAATTAGTCCACTTTCGTTCTCGTAACGTGAGAATAACGGCGAAGCATTTCCTCCTCGCAGCATAGAAAACCCATTCATGTTATACTCCGCACTAGCTCACACCAACCGCCAGCTCTCTGAAACTTCCTATAACACTACTCTTTTTCATCAATGCTTTTCACTTTCTTATATTCTAATATATAAATTTCAATTATTCAAACTATTTTATTTACAGTTAATTACATTACAAAAGCCTTTCCACCTGCTTTACAGATGAAAAGACTGTTTCACTTTTTTAAGCATTCGGGAAAAATACTTTGTCTAAAAATAACAATGGTGCTTTTTCAAAGTGTGCCTCATCAAGTGCAATCGCTGATAACTCCACACCTAATGATTTGAACTCTTGAATTGTATGTTGTGAAATCGTTGCTGGTTCAAACGTATTAGCCGTCAATAACATAAACTCCGCATCCTGCATTATGTTATATGTGCTGAAGATTTCTAGTGCTCGCTCATATAAAGTAGCAATGTCAGCCTTATGTTTCGTCTGTATATGTTGCACTGCTTTCATAACATCTGTTATGAGCTCACCCTGTGGAAAGACAAATTGCTCCTCATCCGTTAATACGATGCAATCACGTCTTTGCTTTGCACATAATTCTAGAAGCGGTAAAATTAATCCTTTTGCCTGAATTTCAAAATTCGCCATCACTGCCGATGTATCAAACCCGATAATGAGTGGAGCTACCACATTTACTTGTTGTTGGAACGGAACATATGTAACGTTCCCTATCGTAATCGTTTGATCTGTAATCATTAATTTACGTTGTATACATACATCATAATCTGGCTCTATATACCCGTAATTCGCAATGACAGGTACAGTTGCCTCCATTTTACCGAGATGAGCTTGGAAATCAATTGCTACCGATAGCGACTTTATAAATTGCTCATTGTGGGCAAATTGTTGTAAAAATCGCTGTTGCTCTCCCTCTGCTAACTGTTGAAACATGTTGCTGCTATATAAAAAACGATAAACATCATCATAAAATAATGTTTTCACTTCTATTTCACACACCTTATTATTCAAAATATATGTGTTAGTATATATAACTCGAGTAAATATTTATAGTTGTTTGTCTCTAAAACAGTACTAAATATCGAAAATGCAACAAAATTATGAATACAAGCAAAGGAAAATCGAAACGTTTAACTTTTAAATACGTGAACGCCGATTAAATGGCTGTTCTTCGTGAACTTTTACAAACATGATACTACATGCAATGATTATTGTAGCAATACCGAAAAGGATAACACTTGGCATAATATATTGCAGCAACAATAGCACAATACTAACACTTAAAACAATTCCGCCAATAATTAAAAGCGCTATACAATCTTTCATCACATAACCCTCCTATAGGTAATAGTAATTTTATTTATACCTTTATCTAGTGACTTTAAAACAGTGTATTCAATTTTTTTATCTTTCATTTACGTTTGCCAAAAGAAATTCATATTATTATTTTGTAAAATTTTGAAACCTTTCAAAAACTTAACGCGTATATATATCAACACAGATAAAAGGAGAGAGATTCACTTGAATAAAAAATTATTTATTGGCATGACAATCGGAACAGCTGTACTAGTGGCTGCTTGTGGCGATACAGCAACTGTAAAAGAAAATACAACAGCAACATCCGATTTAACATTAGAAGAAGTGTTTAAAAAAACGTTAGAACGCCAACAGGAATTAAAAAGTACAAAAGCAGATATGAGCATCTCACAAAATATGGAGATGACAATGGGTGATGAATCATTTACGGCGTCAACGGTTTCTGATATGACAATGGAAACAGTTGTCAAGCCAATGCAACTATACGCAGAAGGAACAACAGCTATAGTTGATAATGAATCTGGCGAAGAAATGAAGATGCCACTAAAAATGTACATGACAGAGGCTGACGGTTTTTATCTATATGAAGAATCAATGGGTGGTTGGTTCAAAATGTCAGGAGAAAGCTATGAAGAAATTTTAAGCCAAGCTGGTATGCAAAACGATCCAGCACAACAACTGAAACAGCTACAACAATTTGTCAGTGATTTCACTTTTGAGCAATCGGATGATGAGTTTATTTTAACGTTAAATGCAGAAGGCGACAAATTCATGTCCTTTTTACTTGAACAAATGAGCGGTTCTTTAGGTGAACAATCTGAAGAAATCACAACAGCTCTTGAAGGCACTACAGTCGAAGATGCTAAATACGTATTAACAATTGATAAAGAAACATTTGATTTAACAAATATGGTGATGGATTTAGTTATGACAACGGAAGTGGAAGGAATAAAAACAAAAATTGACCAAAGCTCAACAGTAGACTATTATGATTTCAATTCTGTTGAAAGCATTGTAATTCCTCAAGAAGTAATTGATACAGCACAAGAAATGAGCTTTTAACCCTTTTTAGTATAGTAGAAATTATGAATTAAATATAGGCAAAGTCACACTGAACTTTGCCTACAACATAAGTGGTACGTATTTATACGTATCATTTTTTTATGTACTATTATTCCTCTAAATAAGAACAGCAGTAATCTGTTACTTCCTCTACTTTTAACTGGAATGAGCTATTTGCTGGCACGTAAAATACACCTGTTCCTTCAATCATCTCCCACGCTGCATCTGGCAACTTATAAGAAAGCTTTCCTGCTAAAATTTCCATTTCCTCTTTTAAGCCCGTTGAAAATTCATATTCGCCAGGTAACATAATGCCTAGTGTTTTTTTCGTACCATCTGGAAATACTACTGTACGACTTGTTACTTTACCATCAAAATAAATGTTTGCTTGCTTTTGAATTGTTACATTTTCAATCGTTGTCATGGAACTCTCCCTCTCATTATTGTGTACTCACTATAGCATAGAAATGTTCGACAAAAAACGTTATTTTCTAATAATTCTGTTTTTAATTTATACTTTTTTGTGCTAAAAACAATCGTAAAAATCGATAATATGTTTAAAAACTGCGGGAGAACCGAAATGATAACATACAAGGAGGTTATATAATGCTACATTATGAACGTAAAGGAAGTGGCGATGAGACGCTCGTCATTATTCATGGTTTTTTAGGTGGGAGCAAAATTTTTGACAAAGTAATTGATGATTTACAAAAAAATCATGAAATACTTATTGTCGATTTACCTGGACACGGTAAAAGTGCACTCGAAAAGGAATCATACACAGTATATGACTATGCACAAGCAGTTGCCGATATATTAGCACACGAAAAAATTTCAAATGCAACATGGCTCGGGCATTCGATGGGTGGCTATATTGTCCTCGCAGCACTTGAGAAACAGATAGCAAAAATCGATAAAGCAATATTAGCTCATTCGACTGATTGCGCTGATTCAGCTGATACAATGAAAAAGCGTGAGGAACAAATAGTGAGCATCCAACAAAATGGCGTGCAATCCTTTGTGGACAACAGCATCGCTAAATTTTTCGGAACAAATGCTATGGAGCAAGATATCGAATTGGCACGCCAAATCGGCTATGAATCAACAGAAGAAGGACTTGTTGCTGCATTACAGGCGATGAAACAACGCCCAGACCAAAGAAAGTTAATTGCAGAAATATCAACACCCATTCTTGTTATTGAAGGAAAAGATGATCAAGTCGTTCCTCCGATTGAGACGAAAAATATTGCTGTTCAAAAACTTATAACAAACACTGGTCATCTAGGTATGCTTGAAGATGAAAAAGCATTTTTAAAAGCAATCAAGCAATTTTTAGGAACTTAATGCAAAGAGGGATGAAAAATCCCTCTTTTTATAATAATTTCGCACCGAACAGTGATCCAATTAATGCAACAGCTACCTCAGCTGTTTTATTGCGGTCATCTAATATCGGATTAACTTCTACAAATTCCGCCGATGTAATAAGATTACTTTCCGCGAGCAGCTCCATTGCTAAATGACTTTCGCGATATGTAATCCCCCCTCGCACAGGTGTCCCTACCCCAGGACATTCAATTGGATCGAGTGCATCTAAATCGAGCGATAAATGGACGCCATCCGTTCCCTTTAAATGAGCAATCGTTTGTTCCATTACGGTCGTCATACCGAGTTTATCAATTTCATGCATCGTAAACGCTTTTATACCGAGCTTATGAATAAGTGCTTTTTCCCCGTCATCTAACGAGCGAATCCCAATTAACACAATATTTTCAGGTTTTATGTTGCTTGATCCAATTGAAGTTAATAATGAATGACCTAAACCTAAGTTTACAGCTAACGGCATACCGTGAATATTTCCTGAAGGTGATGTCTCAGGGATATTTAAATCTCCATGAGCATCATACCAAATGACCCCTATATTCTTTTTGGAATCGTTAATTGCTGCTAGCGTACCAATCGATATGCTATGATCTCCACCTAAAATGAGAGGAAATACACCATCATGCAACATCCCCAGCACACTTTCTTTCACACTTAAACTCGCTTCTACAACAGATGTTAAGTTTTTTAAATTTTTATCCCCTACTTGAGACGGACAACGCCCCTTTACGACAATATCACCGTAATCCGTTACAGCATAGTTTAAGTCTAATAAACATTGCTCCACGCCAGCATAACGAATGGCACTCGGCCCCATATCAACCCCGCGCCTCTCCTGCCCTAAATCCATAGGCACCCCTAACAAACCAATCGTTTTCATACTATGCCCCCCTTTTCTCTATTGTACGCTATATAGAAAGAGAAGTTTAAAAGAGTATAGATGTTCAAACAGAGATCTGGACAAAAAAATGTCAATTTACGACGATATCACTGTATATTTTATACGCCATTTTATGCATTAAAGTTAATCGTACAGGATTGCCTAAAACGCTAAAAATCGTTGATGCAACGGACTTTTAATGAAAGTGTATAAAATAATGTATAAACACAGGTTAAAAGAAAAGTCACGAAACGTTGATTTAATAACATTCGTAACCTTTCGTAACATTTCCAAACTTTGATTTGGGAACGTTATTTTGTATGGAACTGAATAATTTATTATGT
>JBJEFO010000241.1:3222-12602 GCA_051874135.1 Lysinibacillus sp. | reverse complement strand
TAGAAAGATTAAAGGTTTAAAAGATTTAAAGAAAATCGGAAAAACATTGTTGTTACCTTATGTGATTTTCCAGCTGTTGTATAGTCTCTATCTATAAGAACATTTTTGGTGATGGTGTTGAAATTAAATTTTTAGAGCCGCGCTACGCCTTATAGTTTTTAATCGGTTACAAATATTGTAGCAGTGACTTCGTGTAGATGCTAGTTTGATTTATAACATTTAATTATTAAATTGTAGTTAATTGTCACATTTCCTCGCTCAATTATCTCTATCAAAATTTCATAGCATCTTCTCTCATATCATATATTTATTATGTTTCTATTTTTTGAGAATAGAAACAGAAAAGTAAGTTTTTTCATGAAATGAGAGAGAGGTGAATTTACTGTTTGTTATGATGGAAACTTGCTTGGGTGGGTTGTAAACGCTCAGGTGAGTGTCTTAAGAAATTGCAAATTGTTGATTATTGAAGGGAGGAAATGAGATTTGACGGGGAACTGGCTTCATAAGTATTTTAAGATGTTAATCGTTTTCTTAATGGTATTCTCGATGCTTTCGCCTTTAAGTGCACTAGCAAATGAGGAAACGGATTCATTTAAGCAACCTAATTTTGATGAAAGTACGATGCTGGCTAAAGCAGCCATTGCGGAACAGCTTCGAGTCCATACGTCACCAGGAGTATTACACAAAGATTTGCAAGGTTTATCTGGTAACGAGGATGTAGCGGTTATTGTCCATTTATCGGAGAAACCGGTAGCTCTTGAACAGGGAATTTCGGAATTAAAGGGGCGCTCATTTAACAACAGTCACCGGGCAAATGCGAGGGCAAAAGTACATGCACAACAGGCTAATGTCGTCCAAAAAATGCGCTCGAAAAACGTATCTTTCTCACAAGGATATACTTTTGATACAGTGTTAAATGGTTTTGCTGCAACAGTGAAAGCAGATGATCTTGATAAATTAGTAGAAATAGCAGGAGTTACATTAGTTGAGCCAGATGCGATTGTTTATGCATCTGAAGATATAACGACTTCATCGGATGTGAGCTTTGAACAAATTAGCCCAATGATGAATACGAGTAACTCATTCTTAGGCATAGAAAAGCTTTGGGATGAAGGGCTTGAAGGACAAGGAATTAAAGTAGCGGTAATTGATACAGGGATTGATGCTGATCATCCGGAGTTTCAAGGAATTTATAAAGGCGGGAAAAACTTTGTACCACATACAGGTTCAGATTATGCTCGTCCACGGGCAGATGATGATGCATCAGAGACTTCTCCATTAGATCGTCCGTCGCATCGCCCGGAATTTAACGCAAATGGTAGTTCGTTTTATACATCTCATGGTACACATGTAGCGGGAACAATTGCAGCAATCGGGGCAAATGAATATGGCGTTAAAGGGATTGCGCCGAAAGTGGACTTGTATGCGTACCGAGTGTTAGGTGCATACGGTAGTGGCTCGACGTCAGGAATTATTAAAGCAATTGAAACGGCAGTAATTGAAGAAATGGATGTTATTAATTTGTCATTAGGAGGGGGTTCCAATTCTGAAACAGATGGTTCATCCTTTGCGATTAATAATGCAATGATGGCTGGTACGATTGCGGTTAGTGCAACAGGTAACTCTGGGCCAAATCGTGGGACAATCGGAACACCGGCTACTTCACGCTTAGGGATTGCAGTAGGGAATACGACAAATCCGGAAAAAATGCATAACGGAGAAGTGAGCGTTACAGTCGGAGATTTCCAACTAACAAAGCAGCTTGAACTAATGGCAACAACGTTTAACAAAGATGTGGCAACACAGCTTAGCGGTGAGTTTGAGCTAGTTGCTGTTCCTGGTGCAGGAAATGTATCGGACTATGAGGGAATCGACGTAGAAGGGAAAATTGTGCTCATTGCACGTGGATCGATTGCATTTGTTGATAAAATTGCAAACGCAAAAATGCATGGTGCAGTAGGGGCGATTATTCATAATTTTGCAGGGGGTTCAAATGCGCCAGGTGTTTCAGGTGTATTTTTAGGGGATTCCTTTGAATTTATTCCTACTTTTGATATGTCACAAACAGATGGTGAAGCAATTCGTGCAGCATTAGAACAAGGCGAAGGCGTGGTTACCTTTAATCGTTTTGGCTCGGTTACAACTGTAGGTGATGAAGTGAATAACTCAAGTTCACGGGGCCCTACGACGCCAAACTTTGATATTAAACCAGATGTAACAGCACCTGGTACGAATATTATGTCTGCTATGCCGATGTACAAAGCGGATTTCCTAGATGCAGATTATACAGAAGCTTATGCACGTAAAACTGGGACTTCAATGGCGACACCGCATATTGCTGGTATTGCTGCACTTGTTAAGCAAGCAAATCCAGATTGGAATGCATTTGATGTAAAAGTAGCTCTTTCTAACACAGCAAAAGTATTAAATACATCTGAATATGATGTGTTTGAACAAGGTGCGGGTCGTGTAGATGCATATGCAGCTGCTCATCCAAGTGCATTAGCATATGTGATAGATGAAGCAGTGTTAGATACGAGTGGTGAAACTGTAGAAAATTTAAAAGGGACGGTTACATTTGGTCCGCAATCATTAAAAGATGGAAATATTACAGTTACGAAACAAATTTTAGTAAAAGATATGAAAGGGATTGGCGGAAACTATAACGTTTCTGTTGATGTAACAAAATCATTTGCAGATGCGACTGTGACGGTAGACAAGCCTTCGTTTACATTAAATGGAGAAGAAATATTAACGGTTACATTGACAGCTTCTCAAAATACAGCTACTAAACTAGGCGATGAAATGCTAGGGTATATTCACATTACCGCACAGGAAGAAGCGGTAACTGAAGTAGCTCTTTCTGTTGATAGAACAGAGCTAAATATGAAAACAGGCGATGAAGTGCAATTGAACGTATTAGAAACAACAACATCGATACCAAAACCTTATACGCATATATCCTTGCCGTTTGCAGCGGACTTTGGTGGAGTTGCGCCTACGGAAATCCGAAATATGTCTATTACCGAAACAGACCTATCATTTAATGGTGATGGTGTGAAAGATTCGGCAGTATTATCATTCACATTGACTGGCAATGTGGCGACAAACTATATTGAAATTTGGGATATTTTAAATCCTGACGGGGGAGTATATGAAGATGGCTATATCGGTTACTTACATGCGGGTAACTCATTAGCGGCTGGATCATACTCACTCAATATCGGAGGAATGTATCAGCCTTGGGGCGGAGGTAGTCCTACAATTATTCCAGATGGGTTATATACAATTGACTTCAATGCAGCATCTGCTACAGGTCCAGTTGGAGATTATGTTGGACCGATTGTTGTGAAAACAACGAAACCTGAAATTACAGGATCTGTTACAGATGGAGTAGCTAGCGGTCAAATAACAGATAAATATATAGACTATAACGGAGCTTTAGCGATGTATGGTCTAAGTTATAATCTAAATGATAAATTAATGGCATCTTACGTTGTGACGGAAAACGGGGAAGCAGCAGAAGCGGTACCGTTTAATTTAAATCCGGATGGGTCATATTCATTTGATTTAAGTACGTTGAATGAACAATCCCATAATATTGTCACTGTATTCGTTCAAGATGCAGCAGGTAATATAGGACAACAAGTCATTTTTGAAAGCGAAATTTTACCGACAAATCCAGAAACACCAGAACAACCAGGTGAACCGACAAATCCAGAAACACCAGAACAACCAGATAATCCGACAGATCCAGAAGCACCAGAACAACCAGGTGAACCGGCAGATCCGGAAACACTAGAGCAACCGGATGCGCCAACAGATCCGGAGACACCACAACAATTAGATACAGCAAGAAAATTAGATATGCGATTAGCTTCAACAAAACCGATTAAATTTGCGACTTTGGAACAAGATTTAACTACACTATCAAACACTACAGAAATAACTCCGAATATCGAACCTACTACATCTCCTTCTATCGAAACTGAATTACTCCCTAATTTAACGCTTATTGCACCAATATTTAATCAAGAACCATCGTATAGTGACGGCGCGGTTGAATGGAATAACAACATAGATGGACCAGTAAGACCTAGCGTATTTGAATCGCCGACAGTTGTAGATGTAACACAACAAGCGGCGTATACGGTTGCAAATAAAAATGTTGTTTCAGTAAGTAATGCAGGTTTAGTAACGGCTAAAACTGCAGGTACTACAATTATTACTGTGAAATATGGTGGGAATGAAGTGAAGGTTTATGTCACAGTAACTAAACAAGATAAGCCGGGTAAACCAGAACAACCAGGTAAACCGGATAATCCAGGCAAACCAGAACAACCAGGTAAACCGGATAATCCAGGCAAACCAGAACAACCAGGTAAACCAGATAATCCAGGAAAACCGCAACAACCAGGAAAACCGAGTAAGCAGTAGTTTCATAGACAATTGATTCCTAGGACGAACTTAAACCGTCAAACTTGATTTATATCGAGTTTGGCGGTTTTTCATTTCGTATATAATATCTGGATTACCTTAATATTCATCCGTTATTTGTAAAGTGATTTGCGAATAATTTTGCTGAATTACTTGCTCCTCGTTCAATAAAATGAATGATTCCTTCATCCGACACCCGTATTTTTTATTTAATCTAAGTTTGTGACAAAAACTTATAAAACAGAAGATTGAATATATAGCTTAGAAAAAAGTGCGAAAACAAAGCATATGCGTATGAGTTGATATCAAATAATGTTATGTTTGTTCACATAATGAAATAAATTTTTAGAAATATATTGAAAAATGTTTAGAATTATGTAAAATAAAGTTACATGATGTTAGGTTTTGTTACATCTAAAATGTTTTGGATAAAAGGAGGAATTATGATGGATGAAGTATTGTACTTGATGGACAGTTTGTGGACGATGGTGGCCGCGATTCTTGTTATCTTCATGATTGGTGGATTTATCATGCTAGAGGCTGGTTCAACTCGAATGAAAAATGCAGGGCACGTAGCAGGTAAAACTGTTTTCACATTTGGTTTAGCAGCACTTGTATTCTGGGCTGTCGGTTATGCATTTATCTTCGGTGGTAATAGCAACTTCTTTGTAGGAATGACTGATTTCTTCTTCTCAGGTGGTAATGATCCAGAAGGTTCATTAGCAACAACGGTATTCTTCGTATTCCAATTAGCATTTGCAGGGATTTCTGTTACAATCGCACTTGGTGGTTTTGCAGAGCGTGCTAAATTCTCAGCTTATGTTATCTTCACAATTCTTTTCGGTATTATCGTCTATCCGGTTATCGCTCACTGGGTATGGGGCGGCGGTTGGTTAGCAGAGCATGGTAAACAAGACTTTGCTGGTTCAACAGTTGTTCACTTAACAGGTGCGATGGCAGCTTTAGCGGCAACAATCATTTTAAAACCTCGTATTGGTAAATATAATAAAGACGGCTCTGCAAACAACTTAGCAGGTCACAACCAAGTTTATACGGCACTTGCAGTATTAATCCTTTGGGTAGGTTGGTTTGGTTTCAACGCAGGTAGTACAGTTTCAGTTGGTGATGCATTCTTCGGATTTGTAGCATTAAATACAAACTTAGCAGCAGCAGCTGGTGTAGTTGCCGCAACATTAATTTCTTGGTTAGTATTAGGTAAGTCAGATATCCCAACAATTCTAAATGGTGCATTAGCAGGTTTAGTAGCAATTACAGCATCTTGTGCGTTCGTAGATGTTTGGGCTGCAGTTGTTATTGGTTTCGTTGCAGGGATATTAGTATTCTTCAGCTGCCGCTTCTTCGAAAAACGTAAAATTGATGATCCAATCTTCGCATTATCTGTACATGGTGCTGCAGGTATTTGGGGTACATTATCAAACGGTTTATTTGCAACACCAGAATTAGCGTCTACAGGTAAAGCTGGTTTATTCTACGGCGGTGGTTTTGACCAACTTTGGGTACAATTCTATGGCGTAGTAGTATGTGGTGCATTTGCATTCATCGTATCGTTTGCTATTTTATGGATCATGAAACTAGTCATGGGTACAATTCGTGTATCTGAAGAAGAAGAAATTATGGGCTTAGACATTAGTGAACACGGTAGCTACGGTTACCCAGAACAAATGTCAACAGAGACTGTCATAACATCTTCAGTGAAAGAGAAAGAAGTAAGAGTTTAATAATATAGAAGTTAAAAAGCCTCTGTTTCAGAGGCTTTTTTCTTAAAGGAAGGGGATCAAGTGGAGACGTTTGAATCCATTAAACAGTGGAAAGATGAACAAATGAATCATTTTCTTCATGACACAATCGCTCTGAATCATTTTCATGATCAGGTCATGATAAAAGTTTTTGAAGTTGCTAAAAGAAATATCGATTTACAAGGCCCACCGTGTCGCTATGCGTGGTTTATTACAGGCAGTGGGGGACGGTTCGAACAAGGTGTTATTAGCGATCAAGATCATGGTATTGTCTATGAAATTTCAAATGAACAAAATGATCACTATTTTAAACAGTTAGGAAAAGAATTAGCGGACGGTTTACATGTAGTCGGTTACCCGTACTGTCAGGGCAAAATTATGAGTTCTAACCCGGTATGGTGTAAATCGCTAACTGACTGGGAGCAGCAGCTAGAGCACTGGATGCAAGATGAAGGCTGGGAATTTATTCGACAGCTGCAAATCTTTATAGATGCAAGAGTTTTGTACGGGGAACAGCAATTAATTCACCAGTTAAAAACGTTCTTTTTTCACTATGTACAATCACATCCGAAGCTGTTGAATCGCTTTATGTTAAATGTACAGCATATTAAAAATGGCATCGGGCTGCTAGGTCAAATATTAGTGGAACGATACGGCATTTATGCAGGGTGCATCGATTTAAAATACGCTGCTTTTTTGCCTTATGTAAATGCGGTTCGTTTACTGTCAATAAAAGAAGGAATTTTTGAAACATCGACATTAAATCGCATGGAAAAGTTAAAACAGCTAGATGACTATTCAACGATGCTACGTCATAGTGAAGAAAATTTTATTAACTTACTTAAATACCGGCTGTCATTATCGAAAGCAGAAAACTATGCAGATACACATTATTTAAATGTTGAACAATTATCGAAGTATGAGCGAAAAGAGTTAAAGCAAATTTTAAAAGATGGAAAGCGATTTCACGAACAAGTACTGGCATATATAAAAAAAGGGTGTTGAACATGGCATTTGAACCATTTATGCAAATTTTTCGAGGAGTAATGGGTAAACGTGAAAATTCAGCAGGCTTAGGGAAAATTCAAAATGCACAGCAACTTGCCTATTTACGGCATATGCAGCGAGAAGTAAGTAAATATGACCCGATGAATGTTTCTTTGAAGGAATTGCCATTTGTGTTATTCGATATTGAAACGACTGGGTTTTATCCAGAAAAAGGGGACCGTATTCTGTCGATAGGCGCAGTTAAAATGCGCGGCTCGGAAATTTTGCAAGAAGAAACGTTTTACTCGCTCGTGCAATATGATAAAGAAGTGCCTACTAATATTGCGGAACTAACGAACATTACAACGGAGGAAGTGAAAGAAGCACCTCCATTTTCGGATGTATATGTAGATTTTTTAAAGTTTAAATCAGAAAGCACGTTAGTGGCACATCATTCAAAGCATGAGCGAGCTTTTATGGAATATTCGAGTTCGAAACTATTACGTATGCCTTTTAAACATAGAATTATAGATACGTCATTTTTATTTAAAGTCGTTCATCCAACGTTGAACTTAGTAGCACTTGAACAATTGTGTGAACATCATCAAATTCCGATTGAGGACCGTCATCACGCTTTAGGTGATGCGATACTGACAGCAAAGCTTTGGAGTATGTACGTAAATCATGCAATAGAGCTTGGCTGTGAAACATTAAGTGATGTTTATGAGAAATTTTCACAAATAAGGTAGTTGGTTGTTTCATTTATAGAGGAATTGTAAAACGAGCTGTGCGTGACAACTCGTTTTTTACATTTTAGTGAAAAGAGAGGAGGAAATTTGACAGAATATATTTCCCTTCTTATAAAATGAAGTAAAGGGGGAATTCATAATGTATAAAGTATTTTGTCGAACATATCAACGTACATTTAAGCTAGCTTCTAAATTTATCCCATATCGTAATCCTCGATTAATAGAAGGGGAGGGTAGTTTATTACAACTACCAGCAGTAATAAAAGAGCACGGTGTACACAATGTGTTAATCGTTACAGATCAAGGAATTGCAGCGCTTGGCTTAATGAAACCGCTGCTAGAAGAACTAAATGCACAGCAAATTGACTATGTTGTCTATGATCAAACTGTACCGAATCCAACGATTGCGAACATTGAGGAAGCACTTGCATTGTATAAGGAGAACCGTTGCCAAGGCATAATTGCATTTGGTGGGGGATCGCCGATGGATTGTGCAAAGGGTGTGGCAGCACGAATTGCACGACCAAACATGACGATTCCGCAAATGAAGGGTGTTCTTAAAGTACGGAAAGAAATGCCACCGTTTTTCGCCATTCCAACAACAGCAGGGACGGGGAGTGAAGCAACGATTGCAGCGGTTGTATCTGATAGTAAGACACATGAAAAATACGCTATTATGGACCCAGTATTAATGCCGCATGTAGCTGTACTTGACCCGTTATTGACGGTGAAGCTACCGCCGTTTGTTACTGCAACGACAGGAATGGATGCACTGACACATGCAGTAGAGTCTTATATCGGATTAAGTAATACAGAGGAGACGATTCGCTATAGTCGCGAGGCGGTAAAGCTTATTTTTGATAATTTATATACGGCTTATTGTGATGGAGAAAATATAGAAGCACGGAAAAATATGCAAAAAGCAGCTTACTTAGCAGGAGCGGCGTTTACAAGAGCATATGTAGGAAACGTTCACGCCATTGCACATACACTTGGTGGATTTTACGGTGTACCACATGGCTTGGCGAATGCCGTGTTATTACCTTATTTACTCGATTTCTACGGCGAGACGGTACATAAGCCGTTAGCTGAGCTTGCACAGTTAGTTGGCATTACGTCGCCGCAGCAAACAACGGCTGAAAAAGCGAAAGCATTTATTGAGGCGATCAAGCAGTTAAACCGTGACATGCAAATTCCAAACAAAATCGAGGGCATTGTCAATCGTGATATACCTGTAATGGTTGAGCGTGCATTGAAGGAAGCGAATCCACTATATCCAGTGCCGAAAATTATGAATAAAGATGAAATGTTTTATATTTATCAAATCATTCAGCCGTAATGTAGCGGATATTTCATAACACGAGTGCTTATCTGCACAAAAGAAGTGTAAACGCACAAAATGAAAACAGATTCACTTAAGGAATAAAAATATTACCGAAGCGTTGTTCAA
>JBJEFO010000241.1:0-3122 GCA_051874135.1 Lysinibacillus sp. | reverse complement strand
AGTTATCTTTATTAAACACTGGCTTGCGTTTTTCAACGACGGCATTGACGCCTTCTTTGAAATCACCCAGCTCTGTTACAATCGCCATTTGAGATGAAATGTAATCAAGTGCTGAGCGTAAATCCATCTTCTGGCTTTGATACACTGCTCGTTTAATAAAACGTAAAGCAGTTTGAGGACGACTTGCTAATTCCTTTGCGTAATGCCACGTATACTGGTCAAGCTCCTCGTCTTCCACGACAAACGTCACAACGCCTAAGTTTTTCGCCTCGTCTGCAGTTAAAACGCGGGCAGTCCAAAACATATCTAATGCTTTATCTAAACCGATAAGTTTCGGTAAGTAGTAAGCGCCGCCATCACCAGGAACGATTCCGACATTGATGTAGCTCTCAGATATTTTCGTTGATTTTGCGGCAATTCGAATATCGCACATTAATGCCATATCGAGCCCGGCCCCCATTGCGAAGCCGTGAACTTGTGCAATAACAGGCTTATCAATTTCCTCTAATAGAAGGGGAATGCGCTGAATTTTTTTCCATAGTGAATTTTTACGTGCTAAGCCGGTTGAAGAAATATCTTCCTCGCTTTTAAAGAAGCCTTCACCAGCTTGCATTGCTTTAATATCTCCGCCGGCACAGAAGGATTTCCCGTTACCTTTTACGATAACAACACGAATATCGTCTTGATCTCGAACGATTTCTAGCGCTTTAATCCATTCGGTAATCATTTCCTCACTAAATGCGTTATAAGCTTCCGGACGGTTTAATGTAATCGTTGCAATATAGTCTTTTACTTCGAACAATAAATCAGCCATTTCTCGTCACTCCTTATTAGTTGGTAGCGTATTTGAATCGGTTAAATACGCCCATAAGCTATCACCACTATTTTCAAGTAATTCGCTAGCGATCCTTTCGCTCCAATAATCGCTGCTTGCTCCCTCGTCACGCCAAGCCCACAGTCTACGTGTAAATTGATGTAGCTGATGTTCGTAAGTAGTGCCGATTGCAGCGTGTACTTGATGGGCAATCGTTGCAACGGCAGTAATGGCTTCTTCAAAGCGGAGGCGTGCGTAGGCAACCTCGTTTTTATGATTGTTTGCAAGTAGTGAAGCTGTCACGTTATGAAAAGCAGCTACTGAGATAGCGGTTTCGCCAGCTAATTGAACGATATGCTGCTGTACGAGCTGGAAGCGATGAATAGGGCGACCAAATTGTTGTCGTTCTTTTGTATATTGAACGGTTAATTCGTTCACTTTTTCTATTGCACCGGTCATTAAAGATAATGTAAAAGCGGTTTCTAACGTTGTTATATAGTAAATTTTATCAACGGTTAAAACACGTGAAATTTGAGCTACTGGAGCATCATTAAAAGTTACCGTATCGCGCGGCTCACCAGCTAAATTGGCGCTAGGTGAAATAGTTGCTTCGTTTAAGTTTACTTCTACTAGATGTGTGCCATCTGTACTGTTGGCAAGTGCAACTAAATGGTTCGCATGTCTTGCCCAGTTAACATTCATTGCTGTACCGCTCAATTTGCCATTTTCTAAAGATAATACTTGCCCGGGAGAAATCATATAAGTTGCTAAACCTTGGGCGATATTAAGACCGGCATATTGTAGTATATAATTAGCAAAAGTCATTTCTGCAAAAGGGATAGGTGCGGCATATTTACCAGTGAGGCGAACAATGTTTAGTAAATCATCTAAATCCCCACCAGCACCGCCATTTTCTTCAGAAACCGCTACAACAGTCATGCCGTTTTCTTCAAATAATGCCCAAACTTCAGGTGACCATTGCCCTTTTTCAACAACATCGACTAAATTTTTATCGACGTTTTCTTTTAACATTCGTTCAACAACGTCTAAAATCATAGTCTTCATTTCACTCATTGTGCAATGACCCCTTTCGCAACTACGCCATATAAAACTTCTGATGTGCCGCCACGAATTGTAAAACCAGGTGCATGTAAAATTGATTGCGCCATGAAACGATCAATTTTTCGCTCTGCATCAAGCTTTGGATAAGTTTGTACGAGTAGGCGGGTAATTTCCGGAATACTTTGTTCAAATTTAGTGCCGATTGCTTTTACTAAAGCTGCCGGAATGGACACGTCAGTCCCATTACCTGATGCTAATAATTGCGCTACCCCGATGGACAGGTTACGTAAACTCCATAAACGAGCGATTAGTTTCGATGCTTGCTTTAAACCTTCTAAATTGTTTTGGCGTTTAAGCTCTTGTATACATTCATCGAGTAAAGGGAATGTACTTAAAATACGTTCAGGGCCACTTCGTTCAAATGCAAGCTCAGCTAACCCTTGCGCCCAACCGTTTCCTAATGTTCCAACGACCATATTGTCTGGTACAAATACATTGTCAAAAAACACTTCATTATAATGACGCTCTCCTGTTAAAAACTGGATTGGTACGATTGTGACACCAGGTGCATGTAAATCGATAATTAATTGACTTAAACCAGCGTGCTTACTTTTTCCGTCAAAGGGGCTTGTGCGTACTAATGTCACCATGTAGTGGCATACGTGCGCGTTACTCGTCCAAATTTTTTGACCGTTTACAATCCAACCACCTTCTACCTTTTCAGCCCGTGTGCTAAGAGAAGCTAAATCTGATCCGCTGTTTGGCTCACTTAAACCGATGCCAAAATAACATTCGCCTTTCACGATTTTAGGGAGGAAGTATTCACATTGTTCTTCCGTACCAAAACGTAACAGTAGTGGTCCTGTTTGACGATCTGCAAACCAATGAGCTGCAACAGGTGCGCCAATGGCTAAAAATTCTTCCGTTACAATGTATCGATCAATCGTACTACGTTCTTGACCACCATATTTTTTTGGCCACGTCATGCCAATCCAACCTTTTTCCCCAATACGTTTTGAAAATGCTGGATCATCCCCACTTAACCAAGAATCGCATTTTGACACAAACGTACCTTTTTCTAATTCGGCCTGTAAAAATGACCGAACTTCCAAGCGAAATTGTTGTTGCTGTTCTGTAAATTGCACTGTCGGTAGTTGAAACATAGAAATTTGCCCTCCCTTTAATGGAATAATAAAACCAATCGTTTAGTAAAATTCCCTCTGCAATTAAGTCAAAAATAAAGCTT
>JBJEFO010000240.1:1605-2897 GCA_051874135.1 Lysinibacillus sp. | reverse complement strand
TTAACAGAAGAACAGGCGTCTTTTTTATTTTAAAAAAAGTCAAATATTTTTTAGTAAGCTGAAACGCTGATAAGCTAATAGCACAAAGGTTTTATTAGGAGTTTTCCACTGTGAGAGTTCTATCCATAAAAAATTGAAGAATGTAAAAATACATTCCTCAATTTTTTATATACCTATTCAAAATTCCATGTAATAAGCTGTTCATTTGTAAGCATACGCCCCACATGAATGGGCTGTTTTTTCACTGCATTCAATCTCACTATGCCTAAATAGATGCTTCTTTAAACTGGCCGATTTGTTTAAATTTTTCGTATCTAGCTTCAACTAGTTGCTCTGGCGATAATGGATTTAGTTCCGCAAGTACATCTGTTAAGCATTGTTGCATCATGATTACTTGCTGTTCTAAGTTTTTATGTGCACCGCCTGCTACTTCTGGAATAATGTCATCTATAATTCCCATTTCTTTCAAATCTAGCGCTGTTATTTTCATCGCTTCTGCTGCCTGTTTTGCTAATGTCGCGTCCTTCCATAAAATAGATGCCGCACCTTCTGGCGAAATAACTGAATATGTGGAGTTTTCTAGCATTAAAATTTTATTTGCAACACCGAGGGCTAACGCACCACCACTCCCCCCTTCACCAATAACAACGCTTATGATTGGTACTCGCAAGCCAGCCATCTCAAACAGGTTACGCGCAATCGCTTCACTTTGTCCGCGCTCCTCTGCTGCCTTCCCTGGGTACGCACCTTTCGTATCAATAAAGCAAATAATCGGACGTCCAAATTTTTCTGCCTGATACATAAGGCGTAGCGCTTTTCGATATCCTTCTGGATGCGGCATCCCGAAATTGCGGCGAATATTTTCTTTTGTTGATTTTCCCCGTTGATGACCAATAACCGTTACCGGCTGCCCGTTAAACGCAGCAATGCCACCAACAATCGCCGCATCATCCCCATAAACGCGATCGCCATGCAGTTCAATAAAATCCGTAAATATTTTGTTAATATAATCAAGCGTTGTTGGTCGTTCAGGATGTCTCGCCACTTGTACCCGGTCCCACGGTTCCATCTTGCTATATAACGTTGCCTCTAATTGCACTAAACGTGCTTCTAGCTTCTCAATTTCACCGTTCATATCAACATCTGCGATTTCCGCTATTTGCTTTAACTCTTCAATTTTCTCACGCAATTTGACGACCGGTTCTTCAAACACTAATGTTTTAGACATGTGTAGTACCTCCCTTTACATGAAGCTTTACTAACGTTGCGATTTTATCTCGCATTTCACTTCG
>JBJEFO010000240.1:0-1505 GCA_051874135.1 Lysinibacillus sp. | reverse complement strand
TCTTGCATACGTGCGCCACCACTTGCTGTAAAAATAATGAACGGTAGACGAAGCGCTGTTGCCCGTTCAATTGCTCGTGTAATTTTTTCCCCAACGACTGAACCCATAGAGCCCATGCGGAAATGAGAATCCATTATTGCTACAATAACGTCCTCTCCTTTTAACTTCCCTTGCCCTGTTAATACCGCTTCATTTAATCCCGTTTTCTTCATATCCACCTGTACTTTTTCAACATAAGCTGGAAATTGAAGTGGATTCGTTGTTTGCAAGTGATCGTCAAAGCTTTCAAACGTATTTTCATCTAGAAAAATAGCGACCCGTTCGTGGGCTGTCATTTTCAAATGATGCTGACAACTCGGACATACTTTTAAGTTTTGTTCAACTTCTTTCGATAAATGAATTTTCCGGCATTCCGGGCACTTCATCATCAATCCTTCTGGAAATGCCTTTTCGTCCCCTGCTTGTATAATAACCCCACGCTTTTTTGTTTTTGAAAAAATATCACGAATTGACATACATTGTCCCCCTTTACAGCTGTTCCATCCATTCGTTATAAGCTTCTATCGCCTCTTCTACGTAACCCATTTGTATTGACTTAATTAATACTTGTAACACCTGTTTCTCTGAATCTGTAATATTTTCTTTTAGCGATGTCATACTATATGCAATGAGCTGCATCCATATTTTAAGGCTAAGTCGATTTCCGGCTGCAACTATACATTCTCGTAAAATAACATCTCGCCGCACTTCTTGTTGTAGTTCGATTTGTGCAAATAAGCTATCCCAAATCGGTAAATTTCGCAGCCCGATTTGTTGGCAAATAACGCGAATTGCTTCTCGTTCGTGCATTTCACGCGTAGCATGCACATCCTTTTGGGACCTTTCCTCTTGCAAAATAAATGACGATAAAATTTCAACAAGCTGATTGCCGCTTACATCTGCTAAAAACGTTCCGCCACCATGTCTTGTTTCGATAAGCCCTAGCAGTTCTAAGCTACGAAGCGCTTCACGAACAGAAGACCTTGATGTATTCAGCTGTTCACATAATACACGCTCTGACGGTAATTTATCTCCTGGTTGAATATGTTGATCTATAATAAGCTCTCGTAATTGCTTTACAATTTGTAAAAACATTTTCTTCGCTGGCTTTTGTTCCACCTTTACTCACCTCACAATAATCCGCCGAAAGTGGTCAGACCAGTTTGTAGTTTAAGCATACAAAATCTATGCTAATATGTAAAGAAAAACCATACAAAAAATGCATGGTTTTTCTCGAGAAGTAAAAATATTCAGTTTGAACTCATAATGAGCAAATTATAAAACGTTATTTCCATAGTTGAATATGAGTCAAGTAAGTAGCCTCCGCGCTTTGCCACAGCCAAGGTTTCCTTTGCGACGAAAGCGTAGCGTCAGGAGCAGAGCAGGAACTAGCGTTGGAAAGATACGCTATTTCCCACTCCGGCTCCTGTGGCTGTGCCGCGCTACGGCAAAAGCGAATCCTTCTT
>JBJEFO010000239.1:0-2901 GCA_051874135.1 Lysinibacillus sp. | reverse complement strand
CCACGTAAAACAAAAATGCTGGAAATGGCTGAAGGTGTTGGCTGTAAAACAATTAACGGCTTAGGCATGATGCTATGGCAAGGCGCACGAGCATTTGAAATTTGGACAGGTCAAGAAATGCCTGTAGATTACGTGAAAGAGCAAATGTTCTAAACATTAATTATTCATTAGTAGTGAGTGTTATCTGTACGATTATTGAACACGAACAGATACACTCTCCACATAAAAATTTGAAATGGAGTTACAAAAAATGAAAAATAAGTATTTCCCGACAGCGTTTGCGCTGTACATTAACTACTTTGTTCATGGTATGGGTGCTATCATTTTAGCTCAAAACATGACATTTTTAACGGAGCAATTAAATACGGATAAGGCTGGGGTTGCCTATGTTATTTCTGCTCTTGGTTTCGGACGTTTAATTGCACTAGCAATCTCAGGTGTGCTATCTGATAAATTCGGAAGAAAACCAACGATTTATGTAGGGATGCTAATTTATTCAGCATTCTTTATCTCGATTCTTTTTGCACCGAACGTACAAATCGCATTTATCTTTGCGTTATTAGCAGGTATCGCAAACTCTGTATTAGATTCTGGAACGTATCCTGCCTTAATGGAATCTTTCCCGAATGCAGCAGGTACTGCAAATATCATCATTAAAGCATTTATTTCAGCAGGTCAATTCGTTTTACCGGTAATTATCGGACTTGTTATCACAAACAATTGGTACTGGGGAGTATCATTCATCATTCCAGTTGTGTTACTAGGCCTTAACGCATTGTTTATGATCAAATTGCCATTCCCAAATCATGTGGTTCAAAAAGGCAGTAAAGAAGAAGTTGAAACGACGCAAGTATTTGCTTCAAAACCGAAATTCTTTGTTGAAGGGCTAGCTCTTCTTGCGATTGCTTTCACAGCAACAGCAACTTTCTTAATCGTTCAAACTTGGTTACCAACTTATGGTGAAGAAGTGGTTGGTATGACTAATACGTCTTCATTAAAACTTGTTTCATACTTTAGTGCAGGTTCATTAGCATCTGTGTTTATCACTTCATATTTAGTTAAAAGCTTAATTAAACCAGTTTACGTTGTGTTTATTTATCCATTAATGTCATTATTGGTGTTCCTTGGAATTGCCTTCATTCAAACACCAATGATGGTAGTAGCAGGTTCTTTCCTAATCGGTTTCTTTGCTGCTGGTGGAGTACTTCAATTAGCTCTTGTAGTAATGACTGAATTCTTCAATGGTAAAAAAGGAACAATGACTGGTATTTTCATGACAATGTCAAGTGTTGCTAGTGCAGCTATACCAGCAATTACTGGTAATATCGCTAATACGAACCTTACAAACGTTATCCTATTCGGAGCGGGAGTTGCTGCAGTAGGTGTGCTGCTTGCAGTAGTAGTATTAGTTAGATACTTGAAAGTAATGAAATTGGGAAATAAAAGCACTAGTGCAGTAGCTTAATACACTGTATACTCGTATTCAGCTAATATAACGAAGTATAAATAAAAAAAGCTGTCTCATAAGGGCGAAATCTATTTCAAGATGATAGCTAGGCGGAATGTTTTAGATATTGTCTTAAAAGATATGAACCATTTACTTTTGAGACAGCTTATTTTTTTGCATAAGTTGCAGCAGATGGAGGTAGTAACATGAGAAGCAAATTTGCGGCAATAGGCTGTTACATCAATTATTTTGCATTCGGTATGGCATATATCATGATTGCTCAAAATATGTCATTTCTTACTGAAAAATTCAATACGGATAATGCCGGTGTATCCTTTCTCGTTTCAGCATACGGTGTTGGACGCTTGGCTTCCTTATATCTTTCAGGAACAGCTTCTGATAAATTCGGCAGAAAGCCATTTGTTGTTTTAGGGGCCATTTTCTGTGCATTGTTTTTGATTGGTATACCATTAAGTCCTAACTACGGAACAGCAGTGGCTTTTGCTGCATTGGGCGGATTGGCGAATGCTTTCTTGGATGCAGGGACATATCCGACTTTAATGGAATCATTTCCGCAAGCTGCTGGTACAGCAACAGTAATCAATAAAGCATTCATATCGGTAGGATCTTTAATCTTACCATTTATGATTTCTTTCTTTATTAATCATAATATTTATTTCGGATGGTCTTTCTTTGTTCCAGCAATCATTCTTATAGCAAGTGCAATGTTTCTGTTTACTGTTAAGTTTCCTTCTTCTAAGTCTAAGGCCGAAGGAGAAGTTACAATTGCTCCTGTAAAATTCAATGAAAAACCGAAATTTCACATTGAAGGCTTAGCTCTCGTCGGAATCGGTTTTACGGCGCCGGCATTATTATATTTAATGAATATATGGCTGCCAATTTACGCTCAAGAAATATTAGATATACCATTAACAAGTTCATTAAAGTTAATGAGCTATTATAATATTGGTGCATTTATTTCAGTTATTGCGGTAGCCATTGCATTAAAGTCATGGTTAAAGCCTGTACATGTATTACTAGGCTATCCGATTATTTCTGCTATAGCAACAATCGCTTTTATGAATGTGAAATCTGCATCAATAACGATTATTTGTGCATTTGTGATCGGCTTTTCACTAGCAGGCGTCATGCAATTAGCGCTAAGCGTTATTTGTGAGTTTTTCTGGAAAAACAAGGGCAGAATGACTGGGATACTATGTACTGCGACAAGTGCCGCTACTGCAGGAATTCCGTTTGTGACAGGTATGATTACACGTATTACAGATGTAAACGGTGTTTTTGTATTTTCATTAGCGATTAATGTGACTGGGATTTTATTGGCGCTGATTGTTAATATCCGTTATCGCAAACTAACTAAACTGGCTAAAACTGAGGCCCAATTGGCTGCTTAATGTCATCTCTAAAAGGCTCTTCCTTTCGAAAACGAGAGGGGG
>JBJEFO010000238.1:0-2905 GCA_051874135.1 Lysinibacillus sp. | reverse complement strand
TAATGTTAATGTTTTGGTAACGCTCCATTAACTCTTGAATCTTCTCATCTGTTTTCAGAAGCTTGTCGTTGTATCGAACAACTGTTACGTTATCCGTCATCCATTCACCAAGCTCTTTATGAAGAACGTACGCATTTTCCGTTCCATTCATGTTCATGATGTTGTTCCACTTCTCTTGTTGTTCCATAACATGGCTGTTATAAACGTTAGAAGAGATAGCGTCACTAGTCTTATCAAGTCCTTCAATGTAACGAACTGCACTTGGTCCAACTACCATACCGCCGTAAATAGCAGATAGTAATGAGTTTGCACCCAGACGGTTTGCACCGTGTTGAGAGTAATCACACTCACCAGCTGCAAATAGTCCTGGAATATTTGTCATTTGATCGTAATCTACCCATAATCCACCCATTGAATAGTGAACTGCTGGGAAAATCTTCATAGGAAGCTTACGCGGATCGTCACCAGTGAATTTCTCATAGATTTCGATAATACCGCCAAGTTTGATATCCAATTCTTTAGGATCTTTGTGAGAAAGATCTAGATATACCATGTTCTCGCCATTGATACCTAGTTTTTGATTAACACACACGTCAAAAATTTCACGTGTTGCAATATCACGAGGAACAAGGTTACCGTATGCAGGATATTTTTCCTCCAAGAAGTACCAAGGCTTACCATCTTTATATGTCCAAACACGTCCGCCTTCACCACGCGCTGATTCACTCATCAGACGGTTTTTGTCGTCTCCGGGAATAGCTGTCGGGTGAATTTGAATCATTTCACCATTCGCATAATATACACCTTGTTGGTATACGATTGATGCTGCAGAACCTGTATTAATGATTGAGTTTGTTGTTTTACCAAAGATGATCCCAGGACCACCTGTTGCTAAAATAACCGCATCAGCCGAGAATGATTGGATTTCCATAGTAGATAGGTTTTGCGCAGTGATACCGCGGCAAACGCCAGCATCGTCAACAACCGCTCCAAGGAATTCCCAACCTTCATATTTTGTAACTAATCCTTCTACTTCAAAACGACGAACTTGCTCATCCAATGCATACAATAATTGTTGTCCTGTAGTCGCACCAGCGAATGCTGTACGGTGATGCTGAGTTCCTCCAAAACGACGGAAGTCCAGCAATCCTTCAGGTGTACGGTTAAACATAACACCCATACGGTCCATCATATGTATAATTGATGGAGCTGCTTCACACATCGCTTTTACTGGTGGCTGGTTCGCTAAGAAATCCCCACCGTATACTGTATCGTCAAAGTGGATCCAAGGTGAATCCCCTTCACCTTTTGTATTAACGGCACCGTTTATACCGCCCTGTGCACAAACTGAGTGAGAGCGTTTTACAGGAACAAGAGAAAATAGATCTACTTGTGTTCCTTCTTCTGCAGCTTTAATAGTAGCCATTAAACCCGCTAAACCGCCGCCAACTACGATAATTTTACCTTTACTCAACCTTCCTCACTCCCTTGACTTCTTTGTCTATATACTCTATAAAAATAAAAGTTTCTCTCAAACTTTTACATTAAACGAATGCTAATAAAGCTGTAACACCAACATATGATAGGATTAAGAAAATAGCCATTGTTACATACGTATTGATTTGTTGTGAACGTTTAGATACTGTGATACCCCAAGTAATACAGAACGTCCATAAACCGTTAGCAAAGTGGAAAATAGCTGCAACTACACCAATGATGTAAAATGCTAACATAGCTGGATTAGATAGAATATCAGCCATCATATTGAAATCTACTGTATCCTTCCCTAATGCAACCTGCATTCTTGTTTCCCATACATGCCAAACGACGAAGATGAATGTAAGAATACCCGTTACACGTTGTAAAACAAACATCCAGTTACGGAAGAATCCGAATCTTCCTAAGTTAGATTTCGCTGTGAATGCAATATAAACCCCATAAATTGCATGAAACAGAAGTGGTAGTGCAATCACAAAAATCTCTAAAAAGATACGGGCCGGTAATGCTTCCATAAAATGAGCCGCAGCTTCGAAAGCTTCCGGACCTCTTTTTGCAAAACTGTTAACAATTAAATGTTGCGTTAAGAACAAACCAACTGGAATAACTCCCAATAATGAATGTAATTTACGCTTTGAAAACTCACTATTCCCTGCCATCATGTACCCCCCTTAAATTGTGTAATAACCTTTTCTTACATTACATGGAACAAACCACATTGCAAGAATGAAAAAGTGCAATAATTTTGCCATTCATCATAAAAAAATCTCGAAATAATTAAATAATTACTAATTTAGTAGTCTATTTAAATATTTCTAGATTTTCGTACAATTTAATGACATGTTCATTTTACTCTGTAAAATTAGCATCGTCAAGAAAACGGATACACAAAATATGATAGAAAACTAGAAAGATTTTTCCCTGCTGGCGTTATACATGAATAAAAAAATAATGTCTAAAAACAAGCTTTATAAGATAATAGTATAATAATTAAAAACAGATTGTAATTTTCTTGCCTCACCACCTCACCTTTTACACTTCACTTTAACGCCTTAAAGGAATATTACTAATATCCCTATACCCCAAAAATATACTTTTATATCATTATTTAAAAATAACAACTTTCCAAGGTAAAAGTTGTTTATTAATTGTTCTAGTCTTAAAGAAAATTGTATATAATGTTAGGTAGGAAAGAGGGGGCTATTATGCAAAAAAACAGCCAAGTAGAAGGTACGCCAAAACATATTTCAGATGAAGAAACAGTAACCATTTTCAGCAAAGAACTTTTGCGCGACCTGTTATTGCCGGACCTGCTCGGTAAGGAGCATGCACAAATTCTCTATTGGTCAGGCAAACAGTTAGCAAGAAAATTCCCGCTGGGCAATATAGATGAAATCGCAGCGTTTTT
>JBJEFO010000237.1:0-2906 GCA_051874135.1 Lysinibacillus sp. | reverse complement strand
TGATAAAGGGAAAGTCTGTATACTTAAGGCCTATTAAAGACGAAGATATGGTAAGCATTTATAAGTCTTGTCAGGATGATGAGTTTTTATATATGACTGGCACTCGCAAGTTGTTTACACTTGATGAAATCATTAAAAGCTATAACCAGTTTAGTGAAGATTCCACTCGTTATGATTTTGCCATTTGCTTATTGGACAATAATGAAATTATAGGTGATTTAGCCATTTTAGACATTGACCAAGAAAATAAAAAGGCAGGTTTTAGAATATCGTTACATAGCAGAAATACTGTGAACAAAGGTTATGGTACGGAAGCTACTAAACTGGCACAAAAGTTCACTTTTGAGGAGCTTAAACTAAATCGGTTGGAATTAGAGGTATTTTCACATAATATTCGTGGCATAAAAGCCTATGTAAAAGCGGGATTTAAAATAGAAGGAACATTGAGACAGTCGCTTTATATGAATGATACATACTCTGATGAAGTGCTGATGGGAATGCTTCAGGAAGAATACTATAAAGGAGAATGTGGATAATGGAGATAGAGATTTCAGGAGCAGGTATCGGTTTCGGTCTTTTTTGTGTGGGTGTTGGAATAGCTTCAATGGGTTATTACATAGGTAAAGGTTTGAAAAAATTTCGTCAGCCTGAAAAAGAGATTAATAAGGTTCTCGTGAGACTAATAGAGGTTCACCTTTTACGGAAGGCACCGACTTATTAAAACGGAAGAATTGAGGCTAGGATGATACACAGTATCAGAAATGTCAATGAGCAAACAAATCTGGATTAGTTGGAACGCCGTATGAAGTGAAAGTTTCATGTGCGGTGTGAACAGGGGGAAAAGCCAGCGATAATTTCAAAGGCTTACCTATCTGTATGAAGAAAAAGCCTTGTCATTCGCAGGTTTCTTTGGTGTGAAACCTGCGAAATGGCGGACATATATAATGGGAATTTTGTCGGCGGCTCGAATATTTTGTGAATAAATGTATATAAATTTTGCTTATCAAAAAGTGTGATACCATATCAAAAAATACTATTAATAAATTGAGAAGGGGATTACTCGACTTGATGATTTTTAAATGCTTTCATGGAATAGAAAATCATTAGACAGCCTGCTACTACGTAGAAAAGTATACGCATTGTATATAAATCGATTACGAAGCTTCCCAACGAAAATGAAACATACGTCAGCTCGTCATTACCTAAAGTATTTCGTAAAGCTGGGAACGGTAATAGGCTATGAATGTGATTCCAGAAACTAGCCGTTTCAGTTCGATTTAAAAATAACGGAATGATGAGTAAAACAACCATTGGAATAAGTGCTGTAAATGCTGATTTTGCTTTCGCTGATAGCCATAGAGTAACTGCGATGAGGCCAAAAAGTAAAACATATACAGTAACCACTTGCATGAACACAAACTGGCCAATCGTCCAATTGTATGGATTCGTGCTGTGAAGCGCTTGGACAGGTAACGAAGCACCATCTAGACCAAATGTTAACGCTGCAATAACCATTGTAATGACTAAGTGAAGCGTTAGAACAATTGCACCAAAAAGAAAGGCTGTAGCGATTTTGACGGTAATTAATTTTGTTTTGCCTAACTTAGAAGACAAGATGATATGATCGGCACCCGTTTGATATTCACTAGCAAAAATAGGCGCAATACAGATAACAATCGCTAAAAATATAAAAATAAAGAACTCAATATTATCTAATAACTCTGTCCACCCTTGTGTATAGCCATACTCTATAGGTGTATGCACTTGGGCATTTTTATCGGACCAATAAGCTTGCTCTGCTTCAGAAAATTGCATATTCGAAAAAGTATTGGATACAAGCCTTTCTACATTTGCATCTCGTGTTTCATAAAAGGGTGGTAATGGATTCTTAATTTTTTTAAGTGTGTTCAATTCATAATCGCTTGCATATGGCCCTGCGAATACACCGTTAATTAATAGTAAGTAATTATATTTCGGGTAAACTTCCTGTCTGAAAACACTATCTGTTAAGCTAACTTGTCCTTCATTGTTAAAGCTATTAGCGGGGTCGACATATAGCTGCTGATACTGCTCTATATCTTGCGCGATTCGCTCTTCGTCGATTATACCGGATATTTTTTCAATCGTTTCTTTTTCAGCTTGAATGGCTTCCATTCCTTTTAGCGTCGCCTCATTGTCAGGAAACGTATACGAGAAAGCAGCTAAAAGCATCATGCCACTAATGGCTAACATACTGCACAGCAACACAATTTGATTTAACCGGTTTGATAAAATTTTCTTCCATTCATATATAAATAATTGTTTCATTCCCTTGCTCCTACTCTACATGTACTTCTTCAAAATGATATAAAAATAAATCCTCTAATGTTGGCTTTACATGAAGCGCCGATGGATGTGGCTTCGTTTCACTTACAATACGCAGCGCAATTTGGTTTGCTTCATGCTGTAAATTGACGACTCGATATATAGCGGATAGCTTTTGCACCTCATCTTGTTCCACAACACATTGCCATACCTTTTCCACGATTTCCTTTAATACTTCTTCATTTGATTTTTCTAAAATAATCGAGCCATTTTTCATCATCAAAATTGTATCTGCAATGTATTCGATATCCGACACAATATGCGTAGACAATATGACTATACGATCCTTTGAAAGATCGGAAATGAGATTACGAAAACGGATGCGCTCTTTAGGATCTAGTCCTGCAGTTGGTTCATCTAGCACTAATATTTTTGGATCATTTAGGACAGCCTGTGCAATGCCTAGACGCTGTTTCATACCGCCTGAGTACGTTTTGATTTTCCGATTCGCTACATCCGTTAAGCCGACTAATGACAGAAGTTCGGCTGTTTTTTCTTTTGCTTTTTGAGGAGAGATGCCTTTTAGTGCTGCTACATAATAC
>JBJEFO010000236.1:0-2908 GCA_051874135.1 Lysinibacillus sp. | reverse complement strand
AACGAAATTATGTTTAAAATAACATTTATTCGCTGTTTTTTCGAACATTTCTTTAAAAATGCATTTTTAATTGACAATATATTAGAACAGTTTTATATTATTTTTAGTTTCATATTACAAAACAAAGTTTCGGAATATGAAACTAATAGATGCTTAATAGAGGGTTTTTTTTTAGTGATAATGAAAGCGGTTACATTCGGTGGGTGACTAACACCCCTGAATTACCCAAAAACTGAAGAAGCACAATCATTGGATGTGAACTACGGAGGTGGAGAAGCAAAAGTCTTTTAGTAGATAATACAATCTGCTAAGAGCGAAATGAAAAACTATAAACTGTTATATCGGATATGTAATAAGGAGGAAAATATTATGAGTATGGCAAAACCAACATTCGTACAGGAGGAACAACTTGAGTCTAAATCAGTTCGCCCGTTTGGCTTACGTGATAAATTTGGTTATTTATTAGGTGACTTTGGAAATGACTTCTTCTTCATCCTTACGAGCTCGTTTCTAATGGTATTTTATACAGATATTTTTCATATCAGTGCAGCGACAGTCGGTGTGTTATTCATGGTTGCCCGCTTATGGGATGCATTTGCAGACGTAGCTTGGGGCCGTTTTATTGATACACGACCAACAACAAAAAACGGAAAGTTTAGACCTTGGATTTTCCGTATGTCATTCCCGCTAGTAATTACAGGCGTATTAATGTTTACGACAATACCTGGTATGTCTGATGGATTCTATCTAGCATGGGCTTTCGTTACATATATTATTTGGGGTACTTTATACAGTACGGTTAATATTCCTTATGGTTCAATGGCTTCTGTTATTTCAGCTGATCCGGTTGAACGTACAACACTTTCTACTTGGCGCACAATCGGTGCATCATTGGCAGGTCTTACTATCGGTGTTTTAGGACCAATGATTGTATTTGTGGATAACAAAATCAGTGCAGATCGCATGTTCATGACAGCACTTGTTTTCGGCGTATTAGCTATTGCTTGTTACATGGGTTGCTACAAACTTTCAACTGAACGTATTACAGTACCAGAAAAAGAAATTGAAAAAGGTGCTTTCCTTCGCTCGGTAAAAAGCTTAGTAAAAAACAAACCGTTCCTTTGGATTTTAGCAGCATCTCTTATGATCATGGTGACACAATTCATTACTCAAGCGGTTAATACATATTTATTCAAAGATTATTTCAGTAATGCATCTGCTTTAAGTTTAGTATCACTTATCCAAATGGGTACAATGTTCCTTACTGTTCCATTAGTAAAGCCGTTAGTGGCGAAATTCGGAAAAAGAGAAGTATCTATTGTTGGGGTGGCGGCTGCATCTGCTATCTTTATCCTATTGTTCTTCCTTAAAGAACTAACAGTAATGCCATTTATCTTTACGATGGCGCTAGGTATGATTGGTATGGGCTTCTATAGCTTTGTAAACTGGGCATTCATCTCAGACGTTATTGACTATCATGAATATCAAACATCTTTACGTGAAGATGCAACTGTTTATTCTATCGTTTCAATGTCAAGAAAAGTAGGACAAGCGTTGGCTGGCGGTATCGGTGGTTTCGCGATTGCGGCTGTTGGTTATGATGCAACAATTGGAACGCAACCACAGGACGTACTAAACGGTATACATATGTTAGGTACACTAGTGCCAGGTATCCTATATGCCATCGTTGCTTTTTTCTTGTTCATGTATCCGTTGAACAAGAAAAAGACAAACCAGCTTGCTGCGGATTTAGAAGCAAAACGTAATGCAAATGCGGGATAAAACTTACATTTTTAAAAATTATGTAGCTTTAGGGGAAAATCGCATCAAATCGGTGCTGAATTTCCATTTAGGATAACGCTTGGATATCAAAAGCTCACTTATTTTACAATAGTCATGAGGCATCACGCCATTCGGATTAGGTTGTTTAGTCACTACCATTATACCGAATTGGGGAGATGTCTCATTTTTATTTGAAACCTTTGATACTGAAGAGTCTAAACTACACTAGTTATAATTAGCCAGGCAGATAACCTAATGCTTTCGAAATGTTCGCTGCACATTCCTTTACATGTTTGATGTAATAATCTGATTTGCTCTCAAAGTACATGATTGGAATAGAGCTACTAATAGCTCCTTCGACTAACCCTTTATGATTGTAAAATTCACAACCTACACAAACTACCCCTATTTCGTTTTCCTCTAAATCAAGTGCGTAGCCTTGAGAGCGAATAAGATTTATTTCTTCTAGGAATGCTTCAAAATTTATAAACGTTTTAGGTGTTAATGGCTTAATCTCCGTAGCTTCCCAGATCTCTTTTATTTTTTCATCTGGGTATTTTGAAAGTAATACTTTTCCTACTGATGTGCAATACATAGGAGCTCTTTTCCCTGCTTGTGATTTCAATATAAAACCAGAATCGCTATTAGTAGGATTGATTTTGTCTATATATACAACTTCCGTGCCATCCTCTACAACTAAATGAACAGTCGCTTGAATTGTATTAGACAACTCACTAATAAATCTATGAGCGATTTTATATGAATCAATACGCTCAACCTTTTTATTTCCTAAAGAAAAGAGTTTATAAGTCGGTCGGTAAATGCCATTTTTATTTACTACTTGCTCTATATATCCTGTAGCGATTAGAGTGGATAATAGTCTGTGTACTGTTGCCTTATTCAATCCGGATAAAGTACTGATTTCCTTTAAACTTATTTCGTTATGTTCTGCGACAATTTCCAATATGTTTAATCCACGTACGACAGATTGAACTGTATCTTTCATTTCCTCAAACCTTTCTCTTATATAAATTAAAATAAAGATTTTAGCGAGTGCGTAGTCATCTAGACATTCGCGTCTCGCATGCCGAACGTG
This sequence comes from Lysinibacillus sp., assembly GCA_051874135.1. Classification (GTDB taxonomy): domain Bacteria; phylum Bacillota; class Bacilli; order Bacillales_A; family Planococcaceae; genus Lysinibacillus_B. Next base: position 30 of record JBJEFO010000236.1, on the reverse strand, counting down.
CGGTCAATACGAATGTATACATAGCAATAT
>JBJEFO010000235.1:0-2912 GCA_051874135.1 Lysinibacillus sp. | reverse complement strand
ATTTCAAATTCTATTCGCCTAATCTCCACTTCGCACCGCCTCTTCATAAAGAATGCGAAGCGCTTTGTGTAAGTCATCGTCTGTGGCATAAGCATACGATAAACGAATATGATAAGCATCCCTCGGTTCGTAAATGTAGCCTGGGTTAATCAACACTTTCCGCTTTAATAATTTAAAGAAAAAGTCGGTTGTTACAATTGGCTGTGTAAATCGAAGCCAAATATAAAAGCCACCTTTAGGAGATTGCCAAGTTGCAATACCCGTAAAATAACGGTTCAACCATTGTTCCATTAATACCGCGCGTCTTTTTAATTCCTGCCTTAGTTGTTGCACATGTTGCTCGTATAGCCCTGTCGTTAACCAATGTGTCACGATTTCCTGTGAGAATGCGCTGGAGCCGTAGTCCATCTGCATTTTAATATCAGCTAATCGCTTAATAACAGGCGTTGAAGCAATTACCCAACCAATTCGTAATCCCGGGCTTAATGTTTTGGACATGCTCCCTAAATACAGCACTTGTCCTGCTGTATCAATCGACTTTAAGGATGGTGTTAGCTCTTCAAATGCTAGCTCACAATACACATCATCCTCAATAATCGGCAATGATAATGATTTACACACTTCGTAAAATGACTGCTTTTCTTCCATCGACCAAATCACGCCTGTTGGATTATGCAATGTAGGAATAGCGTAATAAATACCTTGACGTCGCCCGCGCTTTTTTTTCATAAGGCTTTCATTCCGACTAAAAGATGGAATACTTTGTAGCTGCATCCCAAACGACTGAAATGGATGAACGGAATTCAAATACGAAAATTCATCTTGGTAAACGACAGAACCCATTTCTAATAAGCCGACCGCAATTAATTGTAACGCTTGAAGTCCTCCTGAAACGATGCAAATATTTTCGGGAGTTGTTTCAATCCCGCGCTTTTTCACATACGCACAAATCGCTTGTCGTAATTTCAAACTCCCTTGTGGCGAAGAATAGCCAATCGTTTTCCCATCCAGTTGTATTTGTTGGAGGGATGCTTGAATTGCTTCAGTCGGTAATAAGCTCGGTGCTAACTCCCCTGTGCTTAAGCGAATAATAGAATCGTCCTGCTCCATTTCATTAATGACCTGAATCGTTTGGTAATTCGGCTTATGGATACTTGATTCAATATACCTTTGCCAATTTGGCTGTTTCTTTTTTACGAGAATGTTCCAAGAATCATTCGATACATATGTACTAGAACCGATTTTCGCAGATAAAATACCGTCCGCTTTTAATTCATCAAGCGCCTCTTGAATCGTACTTCGGTTGACACCAAGCGTTGCAGCAAGTTGCCGTTGTGCAGGAAGCTTCGTACCACTTGGCCACTGCCCTGTAAGTATTTGCTCTGTCATCCACTCTACGATTTGCTTTCCTAAGCTGATAGATAACGAGCGATCTGGCTTCCATTCCATAATCTACACCTCCTACAAAATTGGACGGGTAAATAACCATCCAATTGGACCTTCTACTGTATTTATAACATATGTACAATCAAAACGAATAGGAGTTGAAGGTATGGAACCAATATTACACGGAATCATTTTAGCCTTTGGATTAATTTTACCGTTAGGTGTGCAAAATATATTTATTTTCTCACAAGGGGTTATGCAGCCAAGTTTGATGAAAGCTATGCCAGCTGCAATTACCGCTGCCATTTGCGATACGTTGTTAATTTTGTTAGCTGGTTTAGGGCTTTCTATCATTGTGTTGCAATTTGAAGCGATTCGTTTCGTTCTACTAATTGGCGGGATACTATTTTTAATTTATATGGGGTTTGTTATTTGGCGCTCAAATGCAGCTACGTTCGAAGATAAAGAAGCCTTACCGATAAAAAAGCAAATCATTTTCGCAATGTCCGTTTCTCTACTAAACCCACACGCTATCCTTGATACAGTCGGTGTGATCGGAACAAACGCAGTGAAATACAACGGACAAGAACAATGGTACTTTTTATATGCTTGTATAGTCGTGTCATGGCTATGGTTTTTCAGCTTAATGCTAACAGGCGCTACGCTAAAAAAGATGCACATATCGCCTAGCATGTTCTCGGTATTTAATAAAATATCCGCACTCTTTATATGGGGCACCGCTTTGTATTTACTAGCAGGATTATTTTAATCGGGAATTAAACAAATATAGCTACTTAACGATTAGACTTAAGTAGCTATTTCAATTCATATCTCCCAAATAAACTGGCGATTTCACACCATTTAAATGCTTAATAATATATTTTCTCAACGTTTTAGGATATATCCTGTATTCGGGTAAATCATTTATAGGAATCCATTCAATCCCAACCTGATGACTATCTGGATTAGAAGGTTCTATATTATTCTCTGTTTCATTTACTATTTTGCTAATGAAATAGTATTCCACTTGGTGAACATCGAAATCGGCTGATGCATACTCATGATTTTTCCCGATATACTCTCGAATATGAAGCAGCTCCCCAATCTCCACTTGTTGCCCCACTTCCTCCATACATTCTCGTATTAATGCTTGTTGAATCGTTTCACCGTGTTCTTGTCCTCCGCCAGGGAAAAGATAAAAATAGCCCTCATTATCTTGGTTTTTTGTTAATAAAACCTTTTCTTCTTGAATAATAATAGCTTTTGCCGAATTTCTAATATGCACTTGTAGTCCTCCGATTTATCTAATTCGTTGTTCATTCTCCAAACTCGCTATCTTTTCATTCATTTTCTTCACTTCATTTCTGTTATACAAATAAAACAACAACCACACAAAAGTAAATATTAACAATAATCATTAATGCAACCCCCAAAATAGAAGTTGTCGGAATCCACTGTAAAGAAAAAGGGGCATTTTCTCTATAAAGCAAGTAAATTTAAAAATAAAGCAAGTATTTTTTAAAATA